>NZ_PIGG01000038.1 GCF_002924445.1 Minwuia thermotolerans | reverse complement strand
AACCAGTCGACCCATTCGAGGGTAGCGAACTCGACGGCCTCGAACGAGCGCCACGGCCCGCGCGGGTGAATGACCTCGGCCTTGTAGAGGCCGTTGATCGTCTCGGCGAGAGCGTTGTCGTAGGAATCACCGACACTGCCCACGGACGGCTCGACGCCGGCCTCGGCCAGCCGCTCGGTGTATTTGATCGAGACGTACTGGCTTCCTCTGTCGCTATGGTGGACGAGCCCGTTGCTCCGCACGGGCCGCCGCTCATGAAGAGCCTGTTCCAGCGCGTCGAGGACGAAGCCGGCATGGGCCGTGCGGCTGACACGCCAGCCCACGATACGCCGGGCAAAGGCGTCGATGACAAAGGCGGCATAGACGAAGCCCGCCCAGGTCGCCACGTAGGTGAAGTCGGAGACCCACAGCCTGTTCGGCGCCGGCGCCCGGAACTGGCGATTGACCCGGTCGAGCGGGCAAGGCGCCGCCTTGTCGCCACTCGTCGTTTTTATCCGCTTGCCGCGGATCGCCCCTTCCAGACCCATCTGGCGCATCAGCCGCGCTACCGTACAGCGGGCAACATCGAAGCCTTCACGCTTCAACTGCCGCCACAGCTTGCGCACGCCGTAGACCCGGAAGTTCTCCTCGTACACGCGCCGTATCTCGACCTTCAAGGCCTCATCCCGCTGCGCCCGAGCGGACAGCCGAGAAGGGTCGCGACGCCGGGCGACATGGTCACGGTAGGTGGACGGGGCGATCGGCAGCACCTTGCAGATCGGCTCGACCCCGTGAGCCTCCCGGTGATCGTCGATAAACGCGATCATCGCTTCAGTGGGCGGTCGAGCTCCGCCTGGGCAAAATAGGCGCTCGCCTTGCGCAGGATCTCATTGGCCTGCCTGAGCTCGCGAACCTCGCGCTCCAGCGTCCGTATCCGCTCGCGCTCGTCGGTCGTCGTACCAGCCCGCATGCCGCTGTCGCGCTCGGCCTGCCGGACCCAGCGCCGTAACGTCTCGCCCGTGCAGCCGATCTTCGCCGCGACCGAGTCGATCGCTGCCCATTGCGAGGCGTGCTCGCCCTGGTGATTCAAAACCAGACGGACCGCCCGCTCGCGAACCTCCGTCGGATACCGTGTCGATTGTGTTCCCATAACAGCTCCTTCTTCTCACAAGTCGGAGCCTCCGGGAAACTCGGCGCGGTTCACTCGGAGTAGAGGTCTTCGGTCTGGAACGCCTCCGCGAGTTCACCGATCGGATTGGCAATCGCGATGTCGACCTTGTCGGCCGTCAGCCGGCGTTCGAGGCGCTAGATACTCTCCTCGCGGATCGCGATCTCGACCCCGCCATAACCCGCGCGAAACTCGGCCAGAACCCTGGGAAAGCCGTACATGGCCGACGGTCGACATGACGCCGACCCGGACAGGAGCGCGCTTCAGGAGGCCGAAATTCCTGGTGAGAGATCGGCAAGCCTCCGGTGAAGCGTCTCAGCCAGGAAGCCGATGCAGGAGCGCTTGTGCCCGTCGATTTCGTTGCGCGGACAACCCGCCGCTCAAACAATGCACAAACACACCATGCCGCCCGCGGTGATTGTTAGTCTGGAAATTTATACTCGTGCAGAAGTTTCTGCACATTGGCACGGACGTCGTCATCTTGGAATGGAAACGCATCAAGAAAATAACTTGCTCGGACATTCGGTGCGCGTTCAAAAACCCGCTTGGCCCAGTACGAAGCCTTCGAATTATCAACATTCATCGCATGAGCGATAACTGCGGTCATATCAACAAGGAAGTGTGCACCTGGGGACAGTGCAGCCTTCTCAGCCCAGTAAACTGCATTCTCGGCGTCACCGCGCACAATATTGCTGAGCGCACGAACGCCGAGCATGGCATACTGCATCGGATCGAAAGGACTAAGCTGCATGCAGAGGTTCACGCCTTCGATGGCACTTTGTGGCCGGCCTGCCATGGCGTCCACCCAAGACTTTGAGTAAATTGCCTGTGCATGGTTAGGACTTAGGTGTCTAACACGCTCAAGCCATCCGACACTGCTATCGAGTTCCCCTTTCAGCCAGAAATAACGACCCATCGTCAGGTTCGCGAAAGGGTCTATTGGATCCAATTCGATGGCCCGCTCGGCATGCCGACGCGCTTTCTCTGCCGCATCATCAGAGTTGTTCTCATACTTGACGAACGCGTCTTGAAAAAATGCGAATGACAATCCGGCATGCGCTCGCGCAAAGCTAGGGTCACGTTCCACCGCGCGCTGAAAGAGTGCTTTTGCGGCGTCATTTTCATTCCTGTTGAACCGATAGACGCATTGAAGACCGAGATGATAAAGGGACCATGCGTCAAGATTTTCGGGAGCGTTCAATCGGGCGCAATGGGCTTCATGACTAGGGATCTGAATTTCCAATGCTGCAACTACCTGCCCAATAATACTTTCCCGAACTTCATGAACTTTGTCAGCCTGGAAGCTGAAGGTTTCACCCCACACCATCTCTCCGCTGCGCGTATCCGACAGTTCAACCTTGAGTGATATCTCCGCAATACGCTGCTCAATCATGCCGGTCAGGCAGTAACGGACGCCAAGCTGTCGGCCGACATTCTGAATATCGACGTTGGATCCACGGAACCGGAAAGACGATGGGCGTGCGATCACCAATATCCAGCGCAGTTTTGACAAAGCCTGAATTAAGTCGTGCGGAATAGCCTCTGCGATGATTGTCCATTTCCCAGGATCGAAAGTTTGAAAGGGCAAGACAGCAATCGAAGGGCGGCGTGGCACGTCAGCCTTATCGAGAGTGGACTCGGGCAATTTTGTGGATGCCTTCGCCGAAAGAGTCTCGGTTACCGCTGCAACGAACCTGAAACCAACTCCGTGGACGGTCCGAATATATCGCTGTTCCGTGCCGCTATCGCCGAGCGCCTGCCGCGCGAGCCGGATGCGGCTTGCGATCGTCGCATCCGACACGGCTCGTCCACTCCATATTTCATCGACCAGTTCGTCTTTCGGAACCACCCTTTCCCGGCATTCGATCAGCTTGGCTAGCAACTGGAACACTTGCGGCTCGACCGGAACCGCTGTCTCCCCACAGCGCAGTTCGAAGGTATCCGTGTCTAGTGTGAAGCTCTCAAATGCCAATGCCATGGAAAAAACGCGGCAATCTGCACGAATCCTGCACGCTGCGGACAAGGTTTTCGCGCCGAAGACGTGAACAATACAGCGTGCTTCCAGCGTATCAGGGGAGAGCTAACAATGTCCACTGGCAGGCAGCACCGGAAGACCGAAGGGCGGGGCCGCCGATACGACAGTATTGTTGACGTGATTGGCGATACACCATGTATCAAAGTCAACTACCTTGCACCCGAAAATGTGCATATCTATGTGAAGGCTGAATTCTTTAACCCAGCGGCCTCCGTCAAAGACCGTCTCGCGATTTCCATTATCGAGGAGGCCGAGCGCCGGGGCGAATTGAGCCCTGGCCATACGGTGGTGGAGGCGACGAGCGGGAACACCGGAATTGGGCTTGCCATGGTTTGTGCCGCCAAGGGGTATCGCTTGGTCGTCACAATGGCTGACAGCTTCTCTATCGAGCGTCGCCAGCTAATGCGAATGCTGGGCGCCAAGGTGATCCTTACACCACGCAGTGAGAGGGCCGTTGGCATGTACAAGAAAGCCGTGGAACTGGCGGAGATGAACGGTTGGTTCCTGGCGCGGCAGTTCGAGACTGCGGACAATGCCTTGATTCACGAGAACACGACAGGGCGCGAGATTGTTACGGACTTCGACGGAAGCCGTCTGGACTATTTCGTGACTGGATATGGAACGGGCGGGACTGTTGCTGGTGTTTCGCGGGTATTGCGGGCTGAACGCCCCGACACACGGATCGTTCTCAGCGAACCTGCTAATGCCGAACTGCTTGGCAGCGGGGCATCCCAGGATCGAAGGCCGGATGGCGGACCCGCATCTACACATCCGGCTTGGCAGCCGCATCTGATTCAAGGGTGGACCCCCGACTTCATCCCGGCTGTTCTTCAGGATGCCGTTGATGCGAACGCCTATGATGATCTTGTCCCAGTCTCAGGACCTGACGGAGTTCATTGGGCAACGGAATTGGCACAGAGGGAAGGAATTCTGACCGGCATCTCGGGCGGCGCGACTTTTGCCGTTGCGAGGCAGATTGCCGAGAAGGCCGAGGCCGGGACGGTGATTCTGTGCATGCTGCCGGATACCGGCGAACGCTACATTTCTTCGCCACTCTTCGAAAATATTGAATCTGAGATGTCCGCAGAAGAGATCGAAATATCTAAGTCAACGGCAACAGCTCAGATGCCCGGTTCGTAGTAATAGTAGAGATTCATGTAAGCAGTCGAATTATGCGAGAAAATGCTGGATTCAGCCGGGTGGAAGAACATGTGCCGGCATTCCCACCCCATCGTCGACAGCTGCAGCGACTACCTGCGGGACGTCGGAAACAAGTCAATTTGGCGCACGGATACCCCAGAACCTTCGTCGAGTTCTCAAGGCAGAAATTCCGTGATCATCGAGCGGTCGCCGAAGACCCGCAAGCCGCGACGGCCATGCTCGACGTGGTCTGCGGCCTGGCGCCCTTCGAGCGGTTCTTCAATCGCGAGAACGTCCGACGACTGAGCGAGCTGGGCAGGCGGCTTCACGAGGCGTCCTGACAGCACCCGAAAGTAACCAGGGAGGCAAGGCAATGACAGACCCGATGCGGGAACTCGAACTCGAAGGCGGTCGACGCCTGACCTACCGGCTGGCCGGCAGCGGGCCGGTCCGTGTCCTCATGATCCACGGCGGCGCAGCAACGTCCGGCGTCTGGGCGAAGGTCGTGAGCAAGCTGGGCGAAGGCTACGAGGTGATCCTGCCCAACCTGCTCGGTTATGAGGGCTCCGGCCCGCGGCCGACACAGCGTCCGGCCAGGAGCCGGCCCAACGCCGAAGCGCTCGCCGCATTGGTCGCCGAGACCGGCGCGCCGGACATCATCGTCGGCCATTCTACCGGCGCCCATGTCGCCCTCGACATGGCGGTCAACCTGGACGCGCCGGCGAAGCGGCTCCTGTTCCTGGAGCCGGCGATCCTCGATGTGCTGCGTCTGGCCGGCGATCAGGAGACCTTTTCCTGGGCGGAAGCGCACTTCCTGAACTCGGTCGCGCCCGCATGGCGGCGCGGCGAGCCGGGTGTCGTCGGAAAGATGCTCGACGGTTGGTGCGGTGAGGGCGCCTTCGCGCGACTGCCGAAGCCGGCGCAGGCCTATATGGAGGCTCAGCCGGGCGACTGTGCAGATGAAATCGAGGCGACGTTCCAGCCCGACTTCAGTGCCGACGACCTGACCGCGTTCGAGCGGCCCGTCGACGTCGTCTATGGCGACAGCGGCTCCGGCCTGTCGCCGGCGATTGCGCGGGCGCTGGCGGCCCTGCTGCCCGACTGCCGCTCGCACAGCCTGACCGGCGCGGACCACAACCTGGTCGTGACCCACGGCAGCGAGATCGCAGACTGCATCCGCCGACCTCGCGCCGGAACCGGCGCGCCCGTCGGCAGCGTGAGCCGGCTTTAACCGGTCGACAACAAGGGAGGCAACCGAAATGGCCTGGTATCTGACCCGGACACGCCTGGCCCCAGAGACCGTGGGGGCGCTGATGAACGAGCCGCAGGACCGGTCGGTCCAGGTGGGCGAAGTCGCCGAAGCGAACGGCTGCAAGCTCCACCACATGTTCTGGGCCATGGGGGACTGCGACGTCGTCACCCTGATCGAGGGGCCGAGCGATGAAGATGTCATGGCGGTGCTCATGACCATCTTCGCCGGCGGCGCAGCGAACGCGATGAGCACCACCAAGCTCATTCCGATGTCCGACGGCGTCGACATCCTGAGAACGGCCGCAGAGCGGCGCGGCGATTACAAGGCTCTGACTGAGTGATCCGGCTCGGCGATCCGCGGTTCGCACGTGCGATACGCGATCTCCAGCAAGGCCCAAGGAAGCAGACCAAGGGAGGAAAGAACAATGGCATCGATTTCTGAAACAGGGCGGCAATTCTTCGAAGCCTGTGAAACCGGTCAGGGCTGGCAGGAATGCCAGCGGTTCTGCACCGATGACGCCTCATTTTCCTCACAGGCTGAGCCATTGGCCGAGATTGTCACACTCGCCGACTATACGGACTGGATGAAGGGGCTGCTCGCCCTCGTCCCCGACGGCCGCTACGACCTGCGCTCCTTCGCCGTCGACGAGGCGTACGGCCAGGTCAGCGCCTACGCCGTCTTTTCCGGTACCCATACAGGCGAAGGCGGGCCGGTTCCGCCGACGGGGCGCAGCGTTTCCTCCGACTACGTCTATGTGATGGATTTCGACGGTGGGAGGATCCGTCACCTGACCAAGATCTGGAACGCCGGCTGGGCGATGCGGGAACTTGGCTGGGCATAGAGACCAACCGATGGTGGCAATAGTCCAAGGGAGGAATGACAAATGACCGACTGGAACGTCCAGGGCACCTACATGGAGGCCTGCAATTGCGAGGCCGTCTGTCCGTGCATCTTCTTCTCGCCGCCGACCGAGGGCGACTGTACCGTCCTGATCGGCTGGCGCATCGACAAGGGCAGCTATGGCGACGTCTCGCTCGACGGGTTGAACGCAGCCCTGCTCGCCTATGCGCCGGGCAACATGAAGGACGGCGGCTGGAAGGTCGCGCTCTATACCGACGACCGCGCCGATGAGAAACAGGCCGAAGCGCTCGGCGCCATCTTCTCAGGTCAGGCAGGCGGCCATCTGGCCGCGCTCGCGCCGATGATCGCCGAGGTGCTGGGGGCGCGGCCTGCATTGATCGACTTCGACGGGAGCGACAAGAGCTTCAGCCTCGCGGTCGAGGGCGTCGGCCGGGCCGAGATCGAAGCGATCAGCGGCCAGGGCGGCGGCACCGCCCAGGTCAGCGGCCATCCCTTGGCCATCTCGCCGGGCGAGCCTGCCGTCGTCGCGCGCGGGACGAACGTCGCGTTCTCCGATCACGGGCTCTCCTGCGAGGCGGACGGCCGGACAGCGATGTTCGCACCCTTCCGCTATGCAGCCTGAAACCGCCGGCCCGTCCCCTCTTACCGTCCTGAGGGGACACCGCCGCGAGGCGATCCCGATCGTCCTCGCGGCGGCCGCGGGCTGGACCTTCCTGGTCTGGGGCGCGCTCGACATGCAGAGCCCGCTGGCCCGGCTGATGATGCCGATGTCGGCGGACTGGAGCGCGGTGAACTTTGCCGCGGTCTTCGTGATGTGGGCCGTCATGATGGCGGCGATGATGTTGCCCTCGGCGCTGCCGATGCTGCTGACCTTCGCGCATCTGAACCGACGCGCCGGCACGCCCGGCCGCACCCGGAGCTTCGCGGCCGCCTACGTCGCGATCTGGTCGGCCTTCAGCGTGCTCGCGACGGCGCTGCAATGGGTGCTGCAGGCCGCCGAGCTCAGCAATCCGATGATCGTCGTCACCTCGCCCTGGCTGGGCGCGGCTCTGCTGGCGATCGCCGGGATCTTCCAGTTCACGCCGCTGAAGCGCGCCTGCCTGCATCACTGCCGGACACCCATGGGCTTCCTGCTGACCGACTGGCGGGGTGGAACCGGCGGGGCCTGGACGATGGGACTGCGGCACGGCGCCTACTGCCTTGGGTGCTGCTGGGCGCTGATGGCGCTGCTTTTCGTCGGCGGGGTGATGAACATCCTCTGGATCGCCGCGCTCGCCGCGCTCGTCGCGGCCGAGAAGCTCATGCCGCGCGGCGAACGGATCGCTCCCGCCCTGGGCGTCATCCTGATCGGCGCCGGGGCTGTTCACCTGGCCTGGCTGCTTGGCTAGCACCGACGATGAGTATTGGTCCTTCCCCTCGGCGGTATCGGAAACCGGTCGGCCTCGGTGAACCGCCGCCGATGCCCATGCTCAGGTCATGCCGGCGGCACGACAGGCACTGGCGAAGTGGGATGAGTCCCGTGACCAAGGGTGGGACTTGGACAGTGACTTAGGGTGTGAGTTATACGGCTGCACCGTCAGGCGAGATCCTGGCATCTCCGCCTCAGGCTTCGATTTTTGCCCGCCGGTTCCCGAACGCCTTCAGCGGGATACGATATACTTCGCAATACTCCCGCGGATTTTATCTCAAGGCTTCGATGCTTCATGATGCGCTCGCCAGAATGCCTCACCATGACGCCTCCACGGCGCTCGACCATCGGCCATCTCTATTTTCTCTCATTCGGTCAGTCGAATGAGAGGAGACCGCTCCGACCGCCGCCAGGGAAGTGTGTCTTCCCTGAAGACTTGCCGAAGTTCCCTGATCGGCGCCCAGAATTCCCTGTTCCGGTCCGAAAAACTCCCTGTTCCGTCCGTAGGGAATTTCTAGGCTAAAGCACTGAAATCGCACTGGAAATCTGCACCTTGCTGCTGTCGATTCCCTGTAAATTCGACGAATTTCCCTGTTTTTGGGGCCTTAACAGGGAATTTTGATGCAAGAGACCGGTTCGACCGGGACTGGCCACACGACCAACTAGTCTCCGCATTTCAGCCACCCCGTCAGCACCGGCCCGGAACGCCGGATTTCCGGGACTTGTCGGCGCTTTCGAGACGAATGCCCACCACGAGAGACGGTGAATCCGGCGCTTTTCCCGCCCATTTCGGCGAGCGTCTCTTTTCGGCCATTTCGGCAGCCCCACCATCAATTCGACGGCGGGCAGTTGTCGCCGGACACATGGTTCTGGAGTTGCGGACAGATGGTTCTACCGGGGGCGGCCGCGGTGTGCTGGATCAGGTGAAGCCCAGCGCCTTCCGCTGCTCGGTCCAGTCAAGCGGCAGGCCGGCCATGCGCTTCAGGCGATGCGCAGTCAACTCGGAGGGCTGTCGCCCATCGAGAATGGCCTCGGTGATGTCGGGGGCGAGATACGCCAGCTGCAGCACGCGACCTATCTCGCTGCGGTCGATGCCTGCCTTGGCCGATAGCTCCTGGAGCGAGTCCGCCTCGCCGGTCGCCAGCATGTTGTTCCAGCGTTGGGCGCGGGTGATCAGCCGCACCAGCGCCACATCGGGTGTCCCGGCGTAAGCGTCCTCGCCGGCCAGCACGATCCGGCTTTCGACACCGCGGCGGGCGACCCGAACCGGCAGTTCGATCGAGAGCTCCTCCGGCCCTGGTTCGGCCTGTTCATCCAGTGTCGCCCCGTCGAGTACCAGCCCGAGAATGCCGTCCCGTATCTCGATGCGCCGGACCAGTTGGCGAAGTAGGTCGCCTTCGAGCCCACTGGCCATCTCCGCGGCCCGGTCGATCAGGTCGGTGAGACGCGTGTTGTCGCGAGTGTCATCCTCCAGAAGGTCCATCAGGCGGATGGGGTCGCGAAGCAGGGCCTGCAGCTGTTCGACGACCAGCTTCTCGAAGGCGGGCGCGGCGATGCGCCAGCCCTTGCCGGGACCTGCAGCTTCCTCCCTGCCCTCCACGAGCGCCTTCGACGTGTAATAGCGATAGCGCCGGCCCTGCTTGCTGGCCTGGGTCGCGTAGAGCGGCGCGCCTTCATCATCGAACAGAAGCCCGACGAACAGGTGCTGGCTGGCCCCTCCGCCGGTGTCCCGCTTGCGCCGTGCCTGCCCGGCCAGCTGTTTCTGGACACGGGTCCAGGTCTCGCGGTCGATGATCGCCTCGTGTCGGCCATCAAAGACCTCGCCGCGATGGCGGACCCGGCCGATGTAGATTGGATTGCCGAGGATCGAATAGAGGTTGCCCCGGCTGAAAGGCCGACCGCCATGGTTCCTGCCTGCCCGGCTCTTCCGCTGCGGCGTGCGGATGCCTTCCGCCTCCAGGACCTGCTGCACCGCCCTGACCGAGCCCAGTTCGAGATAGAGAGCGAAGATGCGGCGGACCAAGTGCGCCTGATCCTGGTCGACGACCAGTTGCCGCTCCTCGGCGCGGTAGCCGACGGGCAGGCCGCCGCCCATCCACATGCCCTTCTTCCGCGACGCCGCGATCTTGTCACGGATGCGCTCGGCGGTGACCTCGCGCTCGAACTGGGCGAAGGAGAGCAGGACATTCAGCGTCAGCCGTCCCATGGAGGTGGTGGTGTTGAACTGCTGGGTCACCGAGACGAAGGAGACGCCCTGGCCTTCGAACAGTTCCACGATCTTCGCGAAGTCGGCGAGCGACCGGGTCAGCCGGTCGACCTTGTAGACCACCACCGTGTCGATGCGG
>NZ_PIGG01000037.1 GCF_002924445.1 Minwuia thermotolerans | reverse complement strand
TTCGACATCGAGAACCCCGCATCCATCCCCGCGCGGCTGAACCGCTGCTGATCTCCGCCGACCCGGCGGTCCGCCCGCAGACCCAGGCGGCGATGCTGGAACAGCTTCGCGCCCACGGCCTCGCCCACATGGCCGAGACCCGGCGCACCGATGCGCTCTACGGCTTCGAGGCCGAAGACGCGCTCGACGGCGGCGACGCCCAGGACACGCCCCTCGATGAGGACGAGCCGGAAACGGCCGAACTGGCCGCTGAGGGTGAGGCCAACGCCCGGCCCGAGGCGGCGGCAGAGGAACACGGCGAGAACGGGGAAGCGGGAGAAGAACAATTCGAACTGCAAAATGATTTCAATTATGTACAGGGAACAAAATTCCTTCAGCAAACAGAATTCGTCCAAGCCATGGAAGATCGGGCCAGGTTTGACGAGATCTATGCAAGTGAGAAGGCGATATCTGAAAAATTGCCATTAGAGGGACACGAACAGAGGTTAAGAGGCTTGGTCTCCCGTACTCGTGTCCCGTTCGAAAAATACGGACCTCGAACCAATCCTTCCGATCAGAAATATATATTAGATTATTATCGTCGGATTGTCGCACAGACGATGTTACTTCGTGAAAGGTACCTAATAGAGAATGCAAGGCTGCATCCAGCCTATGTCAATCAGCAAGTGTTCGCGCGAGTTGCCGAAGGAATGGGTATTCCTCGCAAAGATGCCAAAGTTCTTTTGGATTTGGTACCTATCCTGGGCGAGGGCCTCGCTGTTGCGCAGGCGGTCGCTGCGTTTGCGGAGGCGGCGAAAGCCGAGTCCCCCAGCCTTCATCGCGAGCAGTTGCAGAGAGCTGCGAAGATACTGGTACTCGGTCTTTCTGGAGCCAAGAAGGCAAAAGCCATATTTGCACTTGTCGACACGTTTGGCGCATCTTCGTTCACCCAAACCAGCACACTTGCCGAACTCGAAGAGGAGTGGCACGTAAGTCAACCTACCTATAGCGTTCATCAAGCCGTAAGATTTTTTGGTCGGGGCGAAGAATTTACTCCGAAAGAGATACACATTGCTGAAGGGATAACCAGCTATAACAAGGGAAGACTTTCAGAAAAGAGAATTGATGAATTAATTGAAGGAAGTGCTTTAATTATAGAAAATTTTTATCATGGGTCAAGAAAATTCAAAATAAAACCATTTGGCAAAGATGAAATGAAGATCATATTTGATCAAGTCATCCGCGGACGATTTCGGAAGGATGACAATGGTGTGGTGCATCCCGTAGATCTCGACAAGCTATTTCCGGTGGAGACAAAGCAAGGTAATGCAAAATACTCCAAGAATCAAGCAATTGCATACCCTGCTCTGGCTGAAGATGGCACCACCATGGCGCCTGCGTCAAGCAAGGTAGCGAGCAGTGACTTGCCAGAAATACAGAAGTATCTTGTCAAAATTAGGGTTCCATTGTCGATTCTATCCGAAAAAGAAACAATAGAGGCGCTGTCATCGGAACTGGATCGACCGGAAATACCAAGCGCATTGAGATCGTTGATACTGGACTACTTCAGGACAGCATTCAAAATGGACCGGAAGCTGCAGCATCGTCGTGGAAAATTCCTGCTCTCAGGAGTCACCTTTCTTTCCGTCCTTGCAGCCGCGTTGGCGGAATTCGACCGGACTGATTCGCAAACGAGGGATCGGGGAGCGCCAGAAATACAAGATCCAAATCAGTAGCGTAGAAACGGCGCCGAAGGGCCATAATTTCTTTTTACGTACTGGTCAAAGGCAGAGAAATCCATGTGCGGCGGCGTTACGTCTATTTGGAGGGCTCGCAGGATCGCACGGGCCAGTTTGGCTCGTGCGTAAGCCTGAAGAAGGTTGTCGGTGACATGGGCGCGATGTTCGGAGCGCGGGCTCCCGACCTCAAGAGACGCAAGGTCAATACCCTCCTCCTGCGCCTTGTCGGCCCACTCTGAGGCCAGACTGTGGAGGTCAACCAGAGTTTCGCCGATGAACGCCAGGTCATCGGCAAGGGCCGCAGCGCCGAAATACCAGGGTGTGACAGTCGTCGGTGAATGGGTCCCTGGGCCCCAATGGAGCCGGTAGAGTTCCCTGAAACTCAGCCGCGACTCTATCCATTTCCAGCTATATGCTTCCCAGAGATCGGTAACAAAGCCCGAAAGTTCGCCAAGATCGTGACCCTTGGTCAGGAAGGCGCGTTCGCGGGTCCGTGGTCCGGCTTGACCCAGATACGGAATCTCGAACGGGCCGGGAAACTGTTCGCGCTGGCGCCATGTTGCCTGTCGAACATCCGTCCCGGTATCGCTTTGCATGTGGACGCGCTGGCCGCCGCCGTGGAGATATTCGCTGGCCTTCGAGCCGTCCCACCTGGCACAGAGTTCGTCCAGGCCGTGGACCAGCGCGCCGTGGACAGGCAGGAAGGATGTCGGCGTCGCCTAGTAGCCCTGCACGAGCCGGACCCGCCAGGTGAGCCCCTCGCTCTCCATCTTCCAGTGGGTGGCGTTGACCCGCTTGAATCCCTTCGATTCCACCGCATCGGCGAAACCCATCTCCGCGATCCGCTCCCAGACCGGTTTTTCCGTCTCCGCGCCCATGGCCGCAGGATGCCAGCCGCCACCCGTTCCGGCAATGTTCGAGAGCGCAAGGGGCCGGCTCGCCACCGGCAAGGCGCCAAACTGGCCGTCAATTTCTCGGCTACGATGGGGGCCTTGAACGACGAGATCGAGCATCAGGCCACCCATGCTGCCTAGTGCGACAGAACCGGCGCCCCGGGGCCATAATTTGTGAGGATGTATTTCTCAAATGCCAGCAGATCGATCTCTGGCTCTGGAATGCCAAGTTCGAAAGCGCGAGAGATCCCGACCAGCATACGCGCCTCCGAGAGACAACCAATCAATTGCCCGATAGTTCGGTCACGTGCCGTAGAATGCGGACGATCACGATGCAGCGTCGCCACCTCCTCCAGACGGAAACCCATCCGCGCTGCCATTTCGATGGCCGATTCCGCTTTCGCGAAAGTTCTCCTAGCCATTGAATCCATGAACGACCTGTCCTCAGCAAGCTTGGCAACAGCATAGTCGAATGGCAAGACCGCCTCGCAGCGATGCAGATTCCCTGCCCAATGAAGACGGTAGAGGTCGTCGAAATCTTGTCGCGCCTCAATCCAGGGCCAGCTGTATTTTCTCCAGTAGCCGGTGACGACACGGGCGACATCGCAAATGTCATGACCATCAGTCAGAAAGGCTCTTGCAGTGAGCCTGTTTCCGGCAACGCCCCAGAATTGGATATTTAGGAAGTCCCTGTCGAATATCGGTCGGGAACGTACCACGCCGACATCCTCAAGAATGTCCTTGAAGAGACCGAGCCAGCCGCCATAGATCCGGGGCGGCGGATACAGTCGG
This sequence comes from Minwuia thermotolerans, assembly GCF_002924445.1. Taxonomy (NCBI): domain Bacteria; kingdom Pseudomonadati; phylum Pseudomonadota; class Alphaproteobacteria; order Minwuiales; family Minwuiaceae; genus Minwuia; species Minwuia thermotolerans. The sequence goes on along the minus strand of NZ_PIGG01000037.1, from coordinate 152,545 downwards.
TCGAACTCCCGCTTCTGAGCATCCCAGACATTGCCGCCGGTATCGCTCTGCATGTGGACGCGCTGTCTGCTGCCGTGGAGATACTGGCTCGCCTTGCTGCCGTCCCACCTGGCGTAGAGTTCGTCCAGGCCGTGCACATAGGCGCCGTGGACCGGCAGGAAGGAGGTCGGCGTCGCCTTGTAGCCCCTGACCAGCAGAACCCGCCAGGTCAGGCCCCCGCCCTCCATCTTCCAGTGCGTCTTGCCGACCCGCGTGAATCCCTTCGATTCCACCGCGTCAGCGAAACCGAGTTCGGCGATCCGCTCCCAGACCGGCTTTTCCTTCTCCGCGCCCATGGCCGCAGGATGCCAGCCGCCGTCCGTTCCGGCAATGTTCGGCGTCCGGGCATGGCCGGAGGAACGACGGGATCAGAACATGGGTACAAATGGATCGAGGGGTAGATGGTGCCCAGGAGAGGACTCGAACCTCCACTCCGAATTTCGGAACCAGCCCCTCAAGCTGGCGCGTCTACCAATTCCGCCACCTGGGCAGGGGGCCGGCCGGAGCCAGAATGTCCGGAGCCGGGCCTTTGCCGCCGACCGCGCCGCGTGGTGCCCAGGAGAGGACTCGAACCTCCACTCGGTTACCCGAACTAGCACCTGAAGCTAGCGCGTCTACCAATTCCGCCACCTGGGCGGACGCGATCGTCGAGGGCGCGTATCTAGCGTGCGCCGCACCCCTGTGCAAGGCCCTTTTTCGCCCGCCTGTCCTTTGCCAAGCCGCCGCGTTCGCCGCTACAGTGGCGCGGGGCCGCAGCGCCCGACGGGAGGAGAGCATCATGACACTGGACGTCGATCTGTTCTGGTCGTTCCGCAGCCCCTATTCCTATCTGGGCATGGAGCGCTACAAGGCGATGGTCCGCCACCACGACCTGGTCATCAACGTCCGGCCGGTCTATCCCATCGCCATCCGCGATCCCGGATTCTTCCGGCAGATCAACCCGCTCTGGCCGCGCTATCTGATGCGCGACGTCTACCGCGTGGCCGAGTACGAGGGCCTGCCCTTCGACTGGCCGAAACCCGATCCTGTAGTGATGGACATGAAGACCCGCACCATCCCGAAGGAACAGCCTTACATCCACCGTCTCACCCGGCTGGGCATCGAGGCGGTGCATCGGGGCCGGGGGCTGGAATTCATCGATTCCGTCTCGCGCCGGATCTGGGGCGAGGGCGTGGAAAACTGGCACGAGGGCGGCCACATGGCCGAGGCGGCCGAACGCGCCGGGCTGGACCTGGCCGACATGGAACGGACCATCGCCGGCCGGGAAGCCGAATACGAAGCCGAGATCAGGGCCAACGAGGACGCGCTGGAGGCCGCCGGCCACTGGGGCGTGCCGACGCTGGCCTTTCGCGGCGAGCCGTTCTTCGGGCAGGATCGCATCGACATGTGCGTCTGGCGCATGAAACAGGCTGGACTGAAGGCGAGAGCTGAATGAGCGGACGCGGCGATCGCGACGAGGAAGACCGGACCGGCCGCGCCAATGGCCACAAGGTCAACGGCCACAAGCTGCCGCATCTGAGCGGCCTGCTGGGCCGGCCCACCGGCGAGGACGTGCACGCCGAACTGCCCGAGGACATACCGTTCGACGTGGAGGCGGCGCACCGGGCGCTGACGCCGCTGCAGGCGGAAATCCCCGAGGACGCCTTCACCGCGCCGATCCTGGGCACCGAGCGCCAGGGCGGGGGCATCGTCATCGGCTCGGGCGGGCTGATCCTGACCATCGGCTACCTGATCGTGGAGGCCGACAGCGTCGCCGTGCTGGACGGCGATGGCCGGCCCACGGAGGCGGAGGTGCTGGCCTACGACTTCGAGAGCGGCCTCGGTCTCTGCCGCGCCATCGCGCCGCTGAAGCGGCCGGTGCTGAATTTCGGCACGGTGAAGGATCTGGCGCCCGGCGCGCAGGTGGTGACCAGCTGCGGCGGCGCCGAGACCATCGTCCAGACGGTGGTCGAACGGCGGCCCTTCCAGGGCTACTGGGAGTACGCCCTGGACGAGGCGGTGATCACCACGCCGCCGCATCCGAACTGGGGCGGCGCGGCGATGATCGGCATGGACGGCCTGCTCTACGGCGTCGGCTCCCTCTACATCGAGGACGCGACCGAAGGGGCGGAAGGCGCCGCCGGCAACATGGTGGTGCCCATCGACCTGCTGCCGCCCGTGCTGGACGATCTGATCGCCCATGGCCGGCGCAGCGGCCCGGCGCGGCCCTGGCTCGGTGTCTTCGTCGACGAGCGCATGGGCCATGTCATCGTTCTCGGCGTCTCGCCCCGGGGGCCCGCGGCCTCGACCGGCCTCGACCAGGGCGACGTCATCCTGCGCGTCAACGGCGAGGCGGTCGGCGGGCTGGCGGATTTCTACCGCCAGCTCTGGTCGAGCGGCGAGGCGGGCGTGGAGATCGGCCTGACGCTGATGCGCCAGGGCCGGGTCTTCGAAAGCAAGATCCGCTCCGCCGACCGCGACAGCTATCTCAAGATCGACCGCTGGGAGCGATAGCGATGGTGAAGCGCACCATCCACGGCGGACCGCCCGCGGCGCACGCGATCGAACACCTGGCCGACACGGTGCACGCCGATCCGGCGCTGCTGCACCGCGGCCGTTTCGTCGACCTGGAATGGCTCTGGGAGATCGGGGAGACGCCCTATCACGTGCGCATCCAGAACGGCTTCATCGCCGAGCTGGTGCGCGGCCCGGTGCTCATGCGGTCCTGGGTCTTCGCCATACGCGGCCCGGTCGAGAGCTGGGAGCGGTTCTGGGCGCCCGTGCCCAAGCCCGGCTGGCACGACCTGTTCGCCATGACCAGGACCGGCCGCGCCACGGTCGAGGGCGAACTGCAGCCGCTGATGGCGAACCTGCGCTATTTCAAGGACGTGCTGGCCGCGCCCCGGGCCATGGAGGACCACTGACCATGGCCGATTTCCAGCCCGGCGACTTCGAACCCATCACCGGCCGCTACGTCCACCTGAACATCGCCGGCCGCCCGGCGCGGCTCTATTTCGAGGAGGCCGGCAGCGGCATCCCCCTCCTCTGCCTGCACACCGCCGGGTCCGACGGACGGCAGTTCCGCCACCTGATGACCGACGAGGACGTGACCGGCCGCTTCCGGGTCATCGCCTTCGACCTGCCGCACCACGGCAAGTCCAACCCCTATGCCGGCTACCAGGACGAAGAGTACCGGCTCACGACGGAGCTCTACGACGCCGCGGTGATGGCCTTCTGCGACGCATTGGCGCTCGAACGGCCGGTCGTCATGGGCTGCTCCATGGGCGGGCGGATCGTGCTTCATCTGGCCGGAGCCCACCCGGAGCGCTTCCGCGCGGCGATCGGGCTGGAGGCCGCCGACCACCAGCAGCCCTGGTATGACACGGACTGGCTGCACCGCCCGGACGTTCATGGCGGCGAGGTCTGCGCGGCGATGATCTCCGGCCTCGTCGCGCCCCAGAGCCCGGAGGAATACCGCTGGGAGACGCTCTGGGGCTACCTCGCCAGCGGCCCCGGCGTGTTCAAGGGCGATCTCCACTTCTACCGCGCCGACAGCGACTTCCGCGACCGGACGCATCTGATCGACACCACCGCCTGCCCGGTGTTCCTGCTGACGGGCGAGTACGATTACTCGTGCACGCCGAAGGACACGCTGCGCACAGCGAAGGACATCCCAGGCGCGGAGGCGGAGATCATGGAAGAGCTGGGTCACTTCCCCATGTCGGAGAACCCGGCGAAGTTCCGCGAATACATCCTGCCCGTCCTCGACAAGGTGTCGCGGCTGTGAGCGCGCCGGTCGCGCTGATCACCGGCGTCGGCCCCGGCACGGGCGCGGCGGTGGCGCGCCGCTTCGCCGCCGGCGGCTACCGCGTTGCCATGCTGGCGCGGACGGCCGAGCGGCTGGAAGCGCTGGCAGACGAGCTGCCGGGCGCCCGCGCCTTCGCCTGCAACGTCTCGAAGGCCGACGAGCTGGCCGCCGCGATCGGCGAGGTGCGCCAGGCGATGGGCGACCCCTCGGTGGTCGTCCACAACGCGGTGCGCGGCACCTTCGCCGAGGGCGTTCTCGATACCAGGCCGGACGACCTGGAGCGGAATTTCCGCACCAACACGCTGAGCCTGCTGCATCTGGCGCAGTTGCTGGCGCCTTCGATGATCGACGCCGGCGGCGGCGCCTTCGTGATCACCGGCAACACCGCCGCCCATCGCGGCACGCCGCGCTTCGCCGGTTTCGCGCCGACCAAGGCGGCCCAGCGGGTGCTGGCCCAGGCCATGGCCCGGGACCTGGGGCCAAAGGGCGTGCATGTCGCCTATGTCACCATCGACGCCATGATCGATCTGGCATGGACCCGCGCCGGTCCCGGCCGGGACAAGCCCGACGAATTCTTCATCAAGCCCGCCGCCATCGCCGAGGAGATCTGGCACGTCGCGCACCAGGACCGCTCGGCCTGGTCCTTCGACGTGGAAATCCGCCCCTTCGGGGAGACGTGGTGAAACCGCCAGCCCGGCGCTCCTGGACCTGATCCAGGGGCCCAGCGAAACAAGGGACTGGGTCCTCGGGTCAATCCCGAGGCCGCCCTATGGAGAGCGTGAGAAAGGGAGGAACCCGACCATGGCCCGTGTGCCGCTGCTCGGCGAAGCCGACATCAACGACGAGAACCGCGACGTCCTCGGCCGCCGCATCAACCTCTACTGGACCGTGGGCCATTCCCTGGGCGGCGCCCGCGCCTATTCCACCATGGGACTGTGGCTGCGCCATGAATCGAAATTCGATCCGCGCCTGAGGGAACTGGCGATCCTGACCGTCGGCTGGCTGGCCCGCGCCGAGTACGAATGGGCCCATCACATCGAGATCGGCTACGACTTCGGCGTCACCGATGCGGATATCGAGCGCCTGATCCGGGAGCTGGACGGCGAGGAGACGGACCTGGAGCCGGTGGCGCGTCACGTCATCCACGGCGCGAAGGAGATCGCCCGCGACGGCGCCATGGGCGACGACAATTGGGCCGCCCTGTCGAAGGCGTTCGACAACGAGTTGATGGTGGAGCTCACCCTCGGCACGGCCTTCTACTGCGCCATCGTCCGGGTGCTGAAGACCCTGCAGGTGCCGCTGGAGGAGGACGCGAAACAGTATCTGGAGAAGTACCCCTTGCCGGCCTGAACCGACGGGGTATTTTCGGGGCCGCAATACTGACGGGAGGAGCCGCGCAATGGATCTCGCGCTGACCGAGGACGAAATCCGCTTCCAGGACGAGGTGCGCGAGTTCCTCGCCACCGCCGTGACCGAGAAGGCGAAGGAGGCCGGGCGGCTGACGGCCGGCGTGGTCTCGGATTTCGAGGGCTCCATGGACTGGTACCGGGCGCTGGCCGAGAAGGGCTGGTCGACCCCGGCCTGGCCCGAGGCGCATGGCGGCACCGGCTGGACGCCGATTCAGCGCTACATCTTCGAATCCGAGTGTCAGCGCGCCAGCGTGCCGCGGCTGTTCGCCATGGGCGTGCGCATGGTCGGGCCCGTCATCATCAAGTACGGCACGAAGGAACAGCAGGATTACTACCTGCCGAAGATCCGTTCCGGGGAACACATCTGGTGCCAGGGCTATTCCGAGCCGGGTTCCGGCTCCGACCTCGCCAGCCTGCAGTGCAGGGCCGAGCGCGACGGCGACGACTATGTCATCAACGGCACCAAGATCTGGACCACCGGCGCCCACCACGCGAACATGATGTTCTGCCTGGTGCGCACCAGCCGGGAGGGCAAGCCGCAGCAGGGCATCAGCTTCATCGTCTTCCCCATGGACCTGCCCGGCATCACGGTCGAGCCGATCCTGACCATGTCGGGCGACCACGAGGTCAACCAGGTCTTCTTCGACGATGTCCGCGTGCCCGTCGCCAACCGCATGGGCGAGGAGAACGACGGCTGGACCGTCGCCAAGTACCTGCTGGAGTTCGAGCGCGGGGGCACGGCCTACAGCCCCGGCCTGCACGGCATGCTGGCGAAGCTGAAGAAGATCGCCGGCGAGGAGCGCGCGGGCGACGGCGGCCCGCTGCTGGCCGACGACGCCTTCCGCAACCGGCTGGCCGACATCGAGACCCAGGTGACGGCGCTGGAGTTTTTCGAGAAGCAGACCATGAGCGCCCTGACCGCCGGCCAGAACCCGGGCGCGTCGTCATCGGTGATGAAACTGCGCGGTTCCGAATGCCTGCAGGCGACGGCCGAGTTGACGGTCCAGGCCATTGGCTACTACGCCAATCCGTATGAGCCGGAAGCGCGGACGCCCTTCTCCAACGCAATTCCCGTCGGCCCCGACCATTCGGTCGGCGTCATGGCCAAGCATCTCAACAGCCGCGCGGCGACCATCTACGCCGGCGCCAGCGAGATCCAGCGCAACATCATGGCCAAGCTGGTGCTGGGGCTTTAGGGGCCCCTCGACAGCTCCACTAGGTGATGCGATCACTTGGCGTCCTGGGGCTTGACCCCAGGACCCAGTCTTTTGATCGGCTGGGCCCTTGGATCAAGTCCAAGGGCCACAAGACTGTACGATTCCCGCAAATATTCGAACGCTCCGGGCTGGAACGAGAACCCCGATCGCGCTGATGCGAGATCACCCTCCCCCTTCGGGAAGCGGGAGGGCCGGGGCGGGGGATCGTCTTCGATCGGGCCATGAAGGACGAAGGGCCCGGCGGATCGCTCCGCCGGGCCCTTCCCGTTCCGGTCCGTGTCCTTGGGATCAGGCGCCGTGCAGGCCCACGATCGCGATGGACGAGACGTTCTGGTGCGGCGCGCCGCCCAGATTGTGTGTCATGCCGATCTTCGGATCCTTGAGCTGGCGCTTGTCGGCGCGGCCCAGCAGCTGGCTGTACATCTCGTAGAGCATGCGCAGGCCAGAGGCGCCGATCGGATGGCCGAAGCACTTCAGGCCGCCGTCGATCTGACAGGGCACCTTGCCGTCGGCGTCGTAGAAGCCGTCCAGGAAGTCCTTCCAAGCCTCGCCCTCGCGGGAGATGAACAGGTCCTCGGTGGTCACCAGCTCGGTGATCGAGAAGCAGTCATGGCATTCGAACATCGAGACTTCGTCGCGCGGGTTCTTGATGCCGGCCTCGTCATAGGCCCGCTTCGCCGCCTGGCGCGTGGTCATGAAATAGCTGCCGTCCCAGGAGCTGTGCTGCGCCTCGGTGCCGTTGGAGACGGCGAGCTGCAGCGCCTTGACGGTGACCATCTCGGCGCGCTTGCGGCCCAGCTTCTCGGCGATTTCCGGCGTGGTCACGATGGCCGCGGCGGAGCCGTCCGAGACGCCGCAGCAGTCGAACAGGCCCAGCGGCTCGGCGATCATCGGCGCGTTCAGCACCGTGTCCATCGTCACTTCCTTCTGGAGATGGGCCTTGGGGTTCTTGGCGCCGTTCTGGTGGCTCTTGACCGAGACCTGGCCGATCGCCCGCTTGAGATCCTCGGGGGAAACGCCGTGCTTCTTGCGGTAGGCCGACGCCAGCTGCGCGAAGTTGCCGGGCGCCGAGCTGTTCGGGTTGACCATGTCGTTCAGCGGGCCGCGGCCGCGCTGCGGCAGGCCGCCATAGCCGGTGTCCTTCAGCTTCTCGACGCCGACCGCGAGCGCGATGTCGGCAGCGCCGGAGGCCACGGCGTAGACCGCGCCGCGGAAGGCTTCGGTGCCGGAGGCGCACATGTTCTCGACGCGGGTCACCGGGATGTACGGCAGACGAAGGGCGGTCGCCAGCGGCAGCGCCGACTTGCCGACATGCACTTCCTCGATCGCCGTGGAGAACCACGCGGCGTCGATCTGGGACGTCTCGATGCCGGCGTCCTGGAGGCACTCTTCATAGGCCTCCATCATCAGGTCTTCGGCGTCGCAATCCCAGCGCTCGCCGAACTTGGAGCAGCCCATGCCGAGAATGGCTACCTTGTCGCGAATTCCTGACGGCATTGTCGTGTCCTCCCACCGTGGAAACAGAAGCTTGTCTCAACCTAGCATGAAATGGGGAGGCGTGAACAAAGTCAAATGCAGGGGGGCGTTGCGCCGCGCTCAGGTCGCCCGGCGCCCCGCCGGCCCCTCCTGCGCCGCCCGCTCGCCGCGCGCACGGCGCAGTTCGCCACCCGCGCGGCGGATGATCTGCACCGCCGAGGTCACGAACAGAGCGGCCATGAGCCCGGCGACGATCAGGTCCGGCCAGCCGGTCGAGGAGCCCCAGACGCCCAGCGCCGCGATCATCACCGCGACATTGCCGATGGCGTCGTTGCGGCTGCAGAGCCAGACCGAGCGGACATTGGCGTCGCCGTCGCGGTATGCCAGCAGCAGCGCCACGCTGGCCAGGTTGGCCGACAGCGCCATGAAGCCGACGACGCCCATGGTCGCGGCCTCCGGCGTGCCGCCGGCGAAGACGCCCCAGACGGTCGAACCCAGCACCCACAGCCCCATGGCCAGCAGGCTGATCCCCTTGGCCATGGCCGCGGTCGCCCGGACCCGGAGCGACATGCCGATGACGAACAGCGAAATGGCGTAGGTCAGGGAATCGCCCAGGAAATCCAGCGCGTCGGCCTGCAGCGCCAGCGAACCCGACATGCGGCCGGCGACGATCTCGACCGCGAACATCGCCGCGTTGATGGCGATGACCATCCAGAGCCGGCGCCGGTAGCCTGGCGAAAGGCCTTCGAATTCCTGTTCCCCGCCACAGCATCCGGCACTCATCGGAACCTCCTTGATCCGTCCATGCGCCATACCTAATGTCTCTAGCAACTATAGCTTCAAGGGAAAATTCGATGCTCTCCATCGGAAATCTCGCCGAGCGCACCGGCGTGAAGGTGCCGACCATCCGCTATTACGAGCAGATGGGCCTGCTCGACGCGCCCGAACGCTCTGCCGGCGGGCAGCGCCGCTACACGGAGGCCGAGCTGGAACGGCTCGCCTTCATCCGCCATTCGCGCGATCTCGGGCTGTCGATCGAGGCGATCCGGGAACTGCTCCGGCTCAGCCGCCACCCGGATGCGCCTTGCGAGGATGCGGACCGCATCGCCACCGAACACCTGGCCGGCGTGCGGGCGCGGATCGTCCGGCTGCAGCGCCTCGAGGGCGAGCTGGAGCGGATGGTTGCGCACTGCCGCAACGGCACGGTTGGCGAGTGCCGGGTCATCAGGGCATTATCCGATCATGAACTCTGTGCGGGCGAGCACTGATCGCTCCGCATCCAACGAACAGCCGGCCCCGGGGGAGAGAGACGAGCATGGATCTGCAATTCACCGACGAGGAGATCGCGTTCCGCGACGAGGTGCGCGCCTTCCTGAAGGAGAACATCCCCGCCGACATCAAGGAGCGGGCGAAGATCGGCTGGAACTACCTGCCGAAGGAGGACTACATCCGCTGGCAGAAGGCGCTCTACGAGAAGGGCTGGATCGCGCCGGGCTGGCCGAAGGAGCATGGCGGCACCGGCTGGAACGCCGCCCAGCGCTTCATCTTCGAGGAGGAATGCGCCCGCGCCAACTGCCCGCGCGTGCAGCCCTTCGGCGTCACCATGGTCGGCCCGGTGATCTACACCTTCGGCAACCAGGCCCAGAAGGACCGCTTCCTGCCGCGCATCCTCTCCTCCGACGACTGGTGGTGCCAGGGCTATTCCGAACGCGGCGCGGGCTCCGACCTCGCCGGGCTGGCCACGAAGGCCGTGCGCGACGGCGACGAATACGTCGTCAACGGCCACAAGATCTGGACCTCCGGCGCCCACCGCGCCGACTGGATGTTCTGCCTCGTCCGCACCTCGGCGGAGGGCAAGAAGCAGGAGGGCATCACCTTCCTGCTGATCGACATGAAGACGCCCGGCATCGAGGTGAAGCCGATCATCTCCATGGACGGCTACAACAATCTCAACGAGGTCTTCTTCGACGACGTCCGCGTCCCGGTGGAGAACCGCATCGGCGAGGAGAACAAGGGCTGGACCTACGCCAAGTTCCTGCTGGGCAACGAGCGTACGGGCATCGCCGGCATCGGCCGCTCCAAGTCGCGCCTGGCGGAGCTGAAGGACATGGCCCGCGCCGAGCCTGACAACGGCGCCCGGCGCCTGATCGACGACCCGGGCTTCGCCGTGAAGCTGGCGCAGATCGAGGCCGACCTGAACGCCCTGGAAATGTACAACCTGCGCTGCCTGGCCGACACCGCGGCGGGCAAGCCGCCCGGCGCCGAGGCGTCGATGCTGAAGATCCGCGGCACCGAGATCGAACAGGCCATCAACGAGACCATGGTGGAGGCCATCGCCTATTTCAGCGCGCCCTATGTCCACACCGGGCTGAACTGGCAGGGCAACGAGGAACCGGTCGGGCCGAAGCACGCCGACGGGGTCATGCCCGAACACCTGCTGAAGCGCGCCGCCACCATCTATGGCGGCACCACCGAGGTGCAGAAGAACGTCATCGCCAAGGCCGTGCTGGGACTTTGACCTTCCGTTTCCTTCTCGCCGCGGCCGCCATGCTGATGACTGCCGCCTCCGCCGCGTCCGCCCAGACCGCGGCGCCGACCTACGCGGAGAAGTGCGAGGCCGCCGGCCATCCGGACTGGGCCTTCGGCGGCGAAGACACGCCGCTCCAGTACAGGCCGCTGTTCGGCTGCAGCGAGCGTTCCGGCCCGCGCCGGGACGCCGACCGGCAGTTCGTCGAGGAATTGAAGGCGAAGGGATTTTCGGACGCGCGGCTGGGCGATGAACTGATCGGCATGGGCTGGAAATGGCTCGGCGCCGGACAGCTTCCGGCGGCGCTGAACCGCTTCAACCTGGCCTTCGAATATGCGCCGGAAAACGGCGAGGTCTATCAGGGTATCGCCATCGTCATGGCCAACGCCGGGATGCCGCCGCGGGTCGCCGGGTACTGGTTCCGCCAGGCGGTCGAGGCGCCCGAGGGCCGCTCGGGCCGCTTCGCCGACTACGGCCAGTTCCTGACCATGCAGGGCGACTACGACGCCGCGCGTCCGCAGCTCCAAAAGGCGCTGGAGAAGGAACCCGGCCACGCCTGGGCGATGATGCACCTCGCCCATGGCTATTTCGAACAGGGCAAGGTCGAGGCCGGCTGTGACATGGTGGAGCGGATCGCGGCCGCCGCCCCGCCGCCGGGCGGCGACGCGGCGCGCTTCCGGGAACTGGTCGGCCACTGGCGCGGCCGCGCCGCAAAGGCCGGCTGCGAGTAGGTATCGCCGGCCAGCGCGCGAGCCCCCTTCCATCGGCCATGATCTGTGCTAAATGCTACCGGCGAGTAGCCATTTGCACGAGGTTCAGGGGAGGACCGAGAAATGAGCGTTGCCGAAGACCGCGCCGCGCCCGCCCGCGCCGATCTGCGCTTCGCCGTCATCGGCGCCGGCATGTCCGGCATTCTGGCGGCGATCCGGCTGGAGGAAGCCGGCTTCCGGAATGTCGAGATCTTCGAGCGGGAATCGAAGCTGGGCGGCACCTGGCGCGACAACACCTATCCGGGGCTGAGTTGCGACGTGCCGAGCCACGTCTACCGCTACCGCTTCGCGCCGAACCCGGACTGGTCGTACCGCTTCTCGCCCGGTCCGGAGATCTGGGAATATCTGAACCGCGTCGCCCATGATTACGGCATCGCCCGGCGCGTCCGCTACGACACCGAGATCGCGCGCGCCGAATGGGACGACGGCGTCTGGAAGGTCACGCCGAAGGGCGGCGAGACGGAGATCTTCGACATCGTCATCACCGCGACCGGCGTGCTGCGCGATCCCGTCTATCCCGACATTCCGGGCCTGGAGGACTTCGAGGGACCGATGTTCCACTCGGCCCGCTGGGACCACAGCCACGACTGGCGCGGCAAGCGCGTCGGCCTGATCGGCACCGGCTCCACGGCGATCCAGATCACCTCGGCCATCGCGAAGGAGGTGGGCAAGCTGTCGCTGTTCCAGCGCACGCCGCAATGGGTCGTGCCCGTCGAGAACCCGGAAATCACCGAGCGCGAGCGGGAGGCCCTGCGCAAGGACCCGAAGCGCATGGACGACCTCTACGAGTTCCTGGCCGACCGCTTCCAGAACACCTTCGCCCGCGCCGTGGTGGGCGACAAGGAGGAGCTCGACAAGGTGGCCCGGGCCTGCGAGGAGCACCTGGCGACGGTCAAGGATCCGGAGCTGCGGCGGAAGCTCACGCCCGACTACCAGGTCGCCTGCAAGCGGCTGATCATGTCCGACACCTTCTACCGGGAAGTCCAGCGCGACACCGTCGAACTGGTGACCGAGAAGATCGAGCGCATCGAGAAGAACGGCGTGCGCACCGCCGACGGCCGCCTGCACGAACTGGACATGCTGGTCTGCGCCACCGGTTTCGAGGCCCACAAGTTCATGCGCCCGATGGAGGTCGTCGGCCGCGGCGGCCACACGCTGGAGGAGGAATGGTCGGAGGCCAACCGCGCCTACCGCTCGGTCGCCGTGCCCGACTTCCCGAACTTCTTCATGATGGTCGGGCCCAACAGCCCGATCGGCAATTTCTCGCTGATCATGATCTCGGAGATGCAGTTCGACTTCATCATGCAGCTTGTCGACCGCATCGCCAGCGGCGAGGCGCGCGAGGTCGAGCCGACCCGCGAGGCCACAAACCGCTTCAACAAGGCGATCCAGGACGCCATGGTGAACACCGTCTGGGTCGCCGGCTGCTCCAGCTGGTACCTGGACAAGAACGGCAACCCGGCGATGTGGCCCTGGGATTTCGAGCGCTTCGAGCGCGAGATGCAGGCGCCGGATCTCAAGGACTTCAGGCTGGTGGCATGAGCGGACTGCCCGAGACGACGATGCTGCTGCTGAACCGGGACGGTTCGCGGCTGGACCTGACGCTGAACAACCCCGAGCGGCGCAACGCCCTTTCGGGGGAGATGGTCGACGAACTCCATCAGGTCCTCGACGCCATCGCGCCCGACCGCTCCATCCGCACCGTGGTCATGCGCGGGGCCGGCGGCATGTTCTGCGCCGGCGGCGACATCAAGGGCTTCAAGGCCGGCTTCCAGGCCGACGCCGACCCGAAGGCCATCGCCGCCTCCAACCGCACCTTCGGCGACTTTCTGATCAAGCTGAACAACCTGCCGCAGGTCGTCGTCATGCTGGTGGAGGGCGCCGCCATGGGCGGCGGCCTGGGGCTGGTCTGCGTCTCCGACGTCGCCATCGCAACCGCCGAAACCCGCTTTTCCATGACCGAGACCAGCCTCGGCATTCCGCCGGCCCAGATCGCGCCCTTTGTCGCCGAACGGCTGGGCGTCACCCAGGCGCGGCGGCTGATGCTGACCGGCGCGCGCTTCAAGGGCGGAACGGCGGCCGAACTGGGCCTGGTGCACTTCTGCGAGGCCGACACGGCGGCGCTGGAGGCGCGGCTGGACGAGGTGCTGGGCGAGATCGACCGCTGCGCCCCGGGCGCGAATGCGGCTACCAAGGACATCGTGCTCACCAGCCGCCGGGAACCGCTGGCGGCGACGCTGGACATGGCCGCCGACCACTTCGCGGCCTGCATGCTCTCCGACGAAGGCCGGGAGGGCGTCGGCGCCTTCCTGGAGAAACGCAAGGCGCGCTGGATCGAACGGCAGTAGCGCCGGCGGGCCGCACTTTCCCCGCCGGCCATTGCCCTTTCCGCCGCGGCGGCTAAGCTCGGGACGGTCGGGATCGCAGGGGGAGCCAATGGACGATCTGCCGCTGGTCGGGATCCGCGTACTGGATCTCACACGCGTGCGCGCCGGACCGACGGCGGTGCGCCAGCTCGCCGACTGGGGCGCCGAGGTCATCAAGATCGAGGTGCCCGACAGCGCCGGCGGCGACGGCGGCCTGGGCGGCCCGCGGGAGGGTCCGGACTTCCAGAACCTGCACCGCAACAAGCGCTCCATGACGCTGAACCTCAAGGACCGGCGCGGCCGCCAGATCCTGCTCGACATGGCCCGCCAGGCCGACGTGGTGGTGGAGAACTTCCGCCCCGACGTGAAGAAGCGGCTGAAGATCGACCACAAGGCGCTGAAGTCGGTGAACGAGGGGCTGATCTACTGCTCCATCTCCGGTTTCGGCCAGGACGGCCCCTATGAAAAGCGCCCCGGCGTCGACCAGATCGCCCAGGGCATGGGCGGGCTGATGTCGATCACCGGACAGCCCGGCCGGGGGCCGATGCGCGTCGGCATTCCCGTAGCCGATCTGACCGCAGGCCTGCTGGCCGCCCAGGGCATCCTGATGGCCCTGATCCAGCGCCAGCGCACGGGCCGCGGCCAGTGGGTGCGCACCAGCCTGTTGCAGGCGCAGGTCTTCATGCTGGACTTCCAGGCCGCGCGCTGGCTGGTCGGCGGGGAGGTCGCCGGCCAGGTCGGCAACGAACATCCGACCGGCGTGCCGACCAACGCCTGGGCGACCGCCGACGGCCACATCAACGTCGCCCCCGCCGGCGACCGCCTCTACACCCGCTTCTGCAATGCGGTGGGCGCGCCGGAACTGATCGAGCATCCCGATTTCGCCACCGGGGCGCTGCGCTACCGCAACCGCGCGGCGCTGAACGAACGCATCGCCGAGATACTGGCCGGCCGGACCACCGCGGAATGGGTCGAACTGCTCAACGCCGCCGGGGTGCCATGCGGTCCGATCAACGCCATCGACGAGGTCTTCGAGGATCCGCAGGTGCGCCATCTCGGCATGGCCCGCCAGGTCGAGGACGACGGCGACCCGCTGAGCCTGGTCGGCCAGGCGATCGAGATGGACGGCTGCGCGCCGCGCCTCACCCGCCGCGCGGGCGCCAAGGGCGCCGACACGGTGGCGATCCTGAAGGAAACCGGCTACGACGCCGAGACCATCGAGGGTTTCCGCCGCGACGGCGTCATCTGACGGGGAGAGGGATGCAGCTCAGCACGACGAAAATGAAGGCCGAGGCCCGCGACGGCGTCGGCTGGATCATCTTCAACCAGCCGGAAAAGCGGAACGCCGTCTCGGTGGAGATGTGGGCCGCGGTGCCGCAGATCATGGCCTACTACGACGCGGACCCGGAGGTGCGCTGCGTGGTGCTGAAAGGCGCGGGCGAGCAGGCCTTTATCGCCGGCGCCGACATTTCCGAGTTCGGCGAGAAGCGCAACTCGCCCGAGGCGACGAAGCACTACGACGCCGTCTCGGCCGAGGCGCACCGGGCGCTGGCGCTCTCGCCCAAGCCGACCATCGCCATGATCAACGGCTTCTGCATCGGCGGCGGCGTCGCCGTGGCGCTGTCGACCGACATCCGCATTGCCGCCGACAACGGCCGTTTCGCGGTGCCTGCGGCGCGGCTAGGGCTCGGCTATGGCGCGGGCGGACTGAAGCGGCTGATCGACGTGGTGGGCCCCGCCTTCGCCAAGGAGATCTTCTTCACCGCGCGCCAGTTCGACGCCGCCGAGGCGCTGGCCATGGGCCTGGTCAACCGCGTCGTCCCGGCCGCCGAGCTGGAGAGCTACGTGCTCGACTACGCGCGCCGCATCGCCGAGAACGCGCCGCTGACCATCCGCGCCGCCAAGATGACCATCGATGAATTGCTGAAGGACGCCGAGCGGCGCGACCTCGCCGCCTGCGAGGCGGCGATATCGCAGTGCTTCGCCAGCGCCGATTACGCCGAGGGCCGCACCGCCTTCATGGAAAAGCGCAAGCCCCGTTTCCGCGGGGTGTAGGATCTCCGGGCAGGCTGGCAGATATTGGTGTCATCCGCCGACGGCCCGCAGGGCCGCTCGGGTTTCGGGTGAAGCAGGAATGCAGCAGTCCTTGGGGCTCGCGATGCCCGCGCGCCCCAGAGCGGCGGGCATGACAATGATCTTTCCGCCGTCATTCACGCCCTCGCCGGTTTCGGCTCCCTCGGCAGGCCGAGGCCGCGTTCGGCGATGATGTTCTTCTGGATCTGCGCCGTCCCGCCGCCGATGATCAGCCCGAGATCGAACATGTAGCGGTACTGCCAGTTGCCGCCGTCGCGGAGGTATTCGCCCTCCTCGTAGAGCACGCCCAGTTCCCCCATCACGTCGATGGCGAGCGCAGCGAGCTGATGGTTCAGTTCGCAGCCCTGCAGCTTCACGATCAGTCCGGCAAGACCCTTCGATTCCCCACGCTGGGTCATGGTCATCAGCCTGAGCCCGTGGAACTTCATGGCGTGAACCTCCGCCTGGAGGCGGATCAGCCGGTCGCGGAAGACCGGATTGTCCATCACCCGGTAGCCGTCGACGGTTTCGGTCTCCATCAGACGGATGATGGCGCCGAGGCGGTTCAGCCCGGCGTTCGGGTCGCCCAGCATGCCGCGTTCGTGGGTCAGCACCGCGTTGGCGACCTGCCAGCCCTGGCCGCGTTCGCCGACGATCTGCCCGACTGGCACGCGGACGTCAGTGAAGAAGACCTCGTTGAAGGTCGCCGAGCCGGTCATGGTCTTGAGCGGCCGGACCTCGATGCCCGGCGTCGCCATCGACAGCAGCAGGAAGGAGATGCCGCGATGCTTCGGCGCCTCCGGCTCGGTGCGGACGAGCGCGAACATCATGTCCGCCTCCTGCGCCGTCGAGGTCCAGATCTTCTGGCCGTTGATGACGAAATGACCGTCCTCGACCGTCGCCGAGGTGCGCAGACTGGCGAGATCGCTGCCCGCCCCCGGCTCCGAATAGCCCTGGCACCAGACCACCTCGCCGCGCAGCGTCGGGCCGATCCATTGCCGCTTCTGCTCTTCCGTCCCCAGCTCCAGCAGCGTCGGCACCAGCATGGAGATGCCCTGGCTGGCGATGCCGCCCGGCACGCCGGCGGCGGCGAATTCCTCCGCGATGATGCGCGATTTCAGGATGTCCGGCTCGGCGCCGTAGCCGCCATATTCGGCGGGGATGGTGCGCGCGGCGTAGCCGTGTTCGATCAGCGTCTTCTGCCAGGCCAGCCGCTTCGGATCGCGCGGGTCCCGCGTGCCCCGCGGCGCCTCGGGGCCGCGTTCGCTCAGGAAGGCGCGCACCGCCTCGCGGAAGGCCTCGTATTCAGGGCTGAGGTTCAGTTCCATTCCGCTCTCCCTGAATGAAGCCCCTGGACTTGATCCAGGGGCCCAGCGAACAGAAAGACTGGGTCCCGGGGTCAAGCCCCGGGACGACAGATCGGATTCACTTCGCCTGCCAGACCGGCTCGCGCTTCTCGATGAAGGCGCGGGGGCCTTCCTTGTAGTCTTCCGTCTTCGACAACTCCTTCATCGACGCGGCGCTGGCGGCCCAGAGCTGATCGTCGGTGTCGGTCAGCGCGCGTTCGGTGATCTTCTTCGCCGCCTGCACGGCCAGCGGCGCGTTGGCGGTGATGCGGCCGGCGAGCGCCAGCGCCTCGTCCATCAGCTTCGCCTGCGGCACGACCTTGTTGACCAGGCCGAGCTCGTAGGCGCGGGCGGCCGGAATCGGGTCGCCGGTCAGCATCAGCTCCATGCCGACGGCCGGGCCCACCGCGCGCGGCAGGCGGAACAGCCCGCCGGCGCCGGGGATCAGCGACCGCTTGACCTCCGGCACGCCGAAGACCGCCTCCTCGGCGGCGACGCACATGTCGCAGGCCAGCACGATCTCGCAGCCGCCGGCCAGCGCCGCGCCATTGGCGGCGGCGATCAGCGGCTTGGTGCGGTCGCGCTTGACCAGGCCGGCAAAGCCGCCGCGGTCGGTCCAGAGCTCGTTGCCCTTGCCTGCCGAGACCGCCTTCAGGTCCGCGCCGGCGGAGAAGACCTTGCCCGAGGATGCGATGATGCCGACCCAGAGTTCGCGGTCGTTCTCCAGCTCGTCGATCGCCGCTTCGATGCCGCGGGCGACCTCGCCATTGACGGCGTTGCGCGCCTCCGGACGGTTCAGCGTGATGATCAGGATGTGTTCGCGGCGTTCGGTCTCGACGACGGCCATGGATGTTCCCTCCCCGGTATGTCCGCCGGCCATGATGACGCCGCGCGCGCGCCAGGTCCATCCATGCGGGCCGGGCGGCGGGTCCGCGCAGGAAGGGCTTGAACGCAGGCCACCCCCTGGACGATGCTTGACGCAAAGGTCAGTCGGGGAGGAAGGCCATGAAGTCGCCCATCTGCGAGATGCTGGGCATCGAATTCCCGCTGCTCGCCTTCAGTCATTGCCGCGACGTCGTCGTGGAGGTTTCGAAGGCCGGCGGCATGGGCGTGCTGGGCGCCGCCGGCATGTCGGCGGAAAAGCTGGAGCAGGAGCTCAACTGGATCGACGCCCATATCGGCGGGCGGCCCTATGGCGTCGACCTGATCGTGCCGGCGAAGTTCGCCTCCAAGGGCCAGACCACGAAACCGGGCGAAAGCGTCTCCAAGGTGCCGGAGGAGCACCGCGCCTTCGTGCGGAACCTGCTGGAGAAGCACGGCATCGATCCGTCCACCATCGTCACCGAGGAACGGCTGAGCCGCGGCACGCGGCTGGGCGACAACATGGGCGACCAGGGCGCGGGCGCGCTGCTGGACGTCTGCTTCGCCCACCCGATCCGGCTGATCGCCAACGCCCTGGGCACGCCACCGCCCTACATGACCGAGCGGGCCAAGAGGGAAGGCGTGCCGGTCGCCGCGCTGGTCGGCGCCAAGGAGCACGCCATCAAGCAGGTCGAGGCCGATGTCGACATCCTGGTGGTCGCCGGCGGCGAGGCCGGCGGACATTGCGGCGACGTCTCGACCCTGGTGCTGGTGCCGGAGATCGTGCAGGCGGTGAAACCCATTCGCGACGTGCCCATCCTGGCCGCCGGCGGCATCGTCACGGGCCGGCAGATGGCGGCCTGCATGGCCATGGGCGCGGACGGGGCCTGGACGGGCTCGGTCTGGCTGACGACCACGGAGGCCGAGACCTCGCCCGTGGTGAAGGAAAAGTATCTCGCCGCCTCCTCGCGCGACACCATCCGCTCCAAGGCCAGGACGGGGAAATACTCGCGCCAGCTCCGCTCGGCCTGGACCGACGCCTGGGAGGCCGAAGGCGCGCCGGCGCCCCTGCCCATGCCCTACCAGTCGATCATCACCGAGCCCGTCATGGGGCGGGTGACGCGGCTCGCCGAAGGCGGCCACGAGGGCGCGAAGCAGCTCGCTTCCTACTTCGTCGGCCAGGGCGTCGGCATGATGAACGAGACGCTCGGCGCCGGGCAGGTGGTCCAGGCCTTCAAGGAAGACTTCCTCGGCGCCTGGGAGCGGATGACGGGGCTGTTCGAGGAATGAAGGCGCACCCGTTGGCGCGCGGGGGTTGGCATGGCTGGCCAGCGCGCCTGCTGTACCGGCATCCCGGACCTCCGTCTTGCCGTCACCCCCGCCTTGTGCGGGGGTCCGGAAAGGGCAGCGCCTCCTTCAATTCGGCAACCGGATGCCCGCACAGGGCGGGCATGACACCGAGGTTCGGATGACTCTCCCCCTCGCGCCCCTGCACGAGGCCGTCGCGGCCGCCCTGCCCGAACGGGAGGCGATCGTCTTCCGCGACCGGCGGCTGACCTACGCCGAGGTCGCCGAGCGTTCCCGGCGGCTGGCCAATTTCCTGCTCTCGCAGGACATCACGATCCACCGCCCACGCAGCGAGTTGGAGAACTGGGAGTCGGGACAGGATCACGTCGCGCTCTACATGTTCAACTGCAACGAATACGTCGAGGCCCTGCTCGGCGGCTACAAGGCGCGCGCGGTCCCCTTCAACGTCAACTACCGCTATGTCCGCGAGGAGCTGGAGTATCTGCTGAACGACGCCGACGCGAAGGCGATCGTCTATCACGGCTGCTTCGCGCCGGTGGTCCGGGAGGTGCTGGCCGACGTGCCGACCTGCCGGCTGCTGATCCAGGTCGATGACGGCTCCGGCCAGCCACTGCTGGAGGGCGCCTTCGACTACGAAGCGGTGCTGGCGGAGAGTTCACCGGGACCCACCGGCCAGACCTGCGAACCCGACGACCTGTTCATCCTCTATACCGGCGGCACCACCGGCATGCCCCGGGGCGTGCTCTGGCGTCAGGCCGACGCCTATCTCAGCCAGATGGGCGGCCGCTATGACGGCGTGAACGTGGTCGGCAGCCTGGA
Source organism: Minwuia thermotolerans (assembly GCF_002924445.1). Classification (NCBI taxonomy): domain Bacteria; kingdom Pseudomonadati; phylum Pseudomonadota; class Alphaproteobacteria; order Minwuiales; family Minwuiaceae; genus Minwuia; species Minwuia thermotolerans. Next base: position 132,547 of record NZ_PIGG01000037.1, on the reverse strand, counting down.
TGAAGCGGTCCGGCGCGCCGTGAACAAGAAGCGCTACACCATCTTCCCGCCGCCGCCCTTCATGCACGGGGCGGGCAAGTACCTGGCGCTGAGGACCCTGTTCGAGGGCAACACGCTGCTGATCCAGAACGTCACGGACCGCTTCGATCCGGCGGACGTGCTTTCGCTGGCCGAGAAGGAGCGGGCCAATCTGATGCTGGCGATCGGCGACGCCTTCGGCCGCCCGCTGCTCGACGAACTGCGCCGCAAGCCCTACGACACCAGCAGCCTGAAATTCGTGACCAACACCGGCGCGATCATGTCGAAGGGCGTGAAGGCCGGCCTGATGGAAATGATCCCCGGGCTCACCATCATCGATTCCCTCGGCTCGTCCGAGACCGGCATCCAGGCGCAGAACGTCTCCGGCGCGAAGGCGGGGGTGGAGAGGGGCGACTTCCGCACCATGGCCGACACGCGCGTGATGGCCGAAGACCGCCGCCGTTTTCTCGAGCCCGGCGAGCCGGCGGCGGGCTGGCTCGCCATCGGCGGACGCGTGCCCTATGGCTACTACGGCGACGAGGCGAAGACGAAGGAGACCTTCCCGGAGATCGCCGGCGTGCGCTACGTCATCGGCGGCGACAAGGTGCGGCTGCTGGAGAACGGCGAGATCGAGTATTTCGGCCGCGACTCCGTGACCATCAACTCGGGCGGGGAGAAGATCTTCGCCGAGGAGGTCGAGGAGGCGCTGAAGCACCATCCGGCCGTCGCCGACGTTCTGGTCGCCGGCCGGCCCAGCGAGCGCTGGGGTCAGGAGGTGGTCGCGCTGGTGCAGCTCGCCAACGGCGCGTCGCCGGACCCGGCGGCGCTCAACGCCGAGGCGGCGAAGCACATCGCCCGCTACAAACTGCCCAAGGCCTTCCGCTTCGTGGACCGGGTCGGACGCTCGGCCAATGGCAAGCCGGACTATCGCTGGGCGAAGCAACAGGCGGAGGGCGCGGCATGAGCGAAGACCTGACACCGGTCCTGATCGGCGTCGGCCAGGTGACCGACAAGGGCCGCGATCTGGACGATCTGCCGGGTCCTGTGGGACTGATCGAACAGGCGGTGCGACGCGCCTTCGACGACGCCGGGATCGGCGCGGCGCGGGCGGCCGATCTCGATCTGATCGCCGTGGTCCGGTCCTTCCGGGAATCGACGCCCAACACACCGGCCTCCGTCGCCCGCCGGCTGGGCGCGGAGAAGGCGCTCTGCCGGCTGATGCCGAACGGCGGCAACGGCCCGCAATACCTGGTCAACCGCTATGCGGAGGCCATCGCGAAGGGCAAGAACCGCTTCGTGCTGTTCGCCGGCGCGGAAGCCAAGGACAGCGTGCGGCGGTTGAAGAAGGCCGGCCGGCCCATCGACTGGGCGGAACCGCCGGAAACCGAGGCGGAATTCCTGGCGCCCGAACCGAAGATGGCGAGCGGCTACGAGACATCGCACGGGGTCTGGCTGGCCGCGCACGTCTATCCGATGTTCGAGAACGCCTACCGCCATCATCTGGGCCGGGGCATCGGCGAGCACCAGATGGCCATGGGACGGCTGTTCGAGCGCTTCACCGAGGTCGCGGCGGCAACGCCGGGGGCCTGGTTCCCGACGCGCCGCACAGCGGAAGAGATCGCGACGCCGGGGCCGGACAACCGCTTCGTCGGCTGGCCCTACACCAAGTTCATGAACGCCATGAATCATGTCGATCAGTCGGCGGCGATCCTGATGACCAGCCGCGGTTTCGCCCGGGAAATGGGCGTGCCGCAGGACCGGCTCGTCCATCTGCACGGCTGCGCCGACACCAACGAGCCGCTGCTGGTCTCGGAGCGGCAGACCTATCACGACTGCCCCGCGGTCCGGATGATGGGCCGCAAGGCGCTGGACATGGCCGGAACCGACATCGGGGCGATCGATCATTTCGATCTCTATTCCTGCTTCCCCGTGGCGGTCGAGATCGCCCGCGACGAGCTGGGCATCCCGGCGGACGATCCGCGCCCGCTGACCGTAACCGGCGGGCTGCCCTATCACGGCGGGGCGGGCAACAACTACGTCATGAACTCCATCGCGGCGATGGCCGACAGGGTTCGCGCCCGGCCGGGTTCGAAGGGCATGGTCACCGCCAATGGCGGCTTCCTGACCAAGCACGCCGCCGGCATCTACTCGACCGAGCCCTCGCCGGCCCATGACGGCCGCGGCTGGCGCCGCGAGAACCCGGCGGTCTACCAGGCCGAACTCGACGCGCTGGCGACGCCGCCCGTGGTCAAGGCGGCCGAGGGCGACGCGGTGGTCGAGACCTACACGGTCGCCTTCGGCCGCGGCGGGGAGCCCGAAGGCGGCATCCTGTTCGGCCGCCTGGGCAACGGCACGGACCCGATGGCGCCGCGCTTCATCGCCAACACGCCGCCCGATCCGGACCTGCTGCGCGCCATGACCGAGGAGGATTTCATCGGCCGGCGCGGCCGGGTGGCCAATGCCGACCGGCGCAATACCATGATGTTCTGAACGCCACGCATCCGACAAATCCGAAGGGGATGAACCAATGAAGATCTTCCACGCACCCAACAGCCGCTCGCTGCGCATCGTCTGGCTGTTCGAGGAACTCGGCCTGCCCTACGAACTTGAGAAGTTCAAGCTGGGGGACCCGTCGATGCGCTCGGCCGAGTACCGCCGCGTCCACCCGATGGGCCGCGTGCCGGCACTGGAGGATGGCGACGTGACGCTGTTCGAATCAGGCGCCATTGTCGAATACGTGCTGGCGCGGCACGCCCCGGGCAAGCTGAAGCCGGCCGTGGTTTCCCCGGATTTCCCGGCCTATCTGCAGTGGTTCAACTATGCCGAAGGCATGCTGATGCCGCCGGTCAATACCATCGTGGTGGAGACCATGTTCCTGCCCGAGGAAAAGCGTAACCAGACCAATGTCGATCGCGCGAAGAAGCTGCTCGGCAACATGCTGACGGCGATCGACGGCGCGCTGGCGGACCGCGAGTATCTCGCCCGCGACTTCTCCGGCGCCGACATCATGGCCGGCCATGCCACCATCGTCGGCTCGCGGCTGGCGGGCGACGTCAGCCACCTGCCCAACGTCACCGCCTATGTCGAGCGCCTGAAGGCGCGCCCGGCGCTGCAGAAGGCCTATGAGGCTTAGAAAATTCCAGTGATTGATTGCCCCCCGATCCCGCTGATGCGGGGTCACCCTCCCCCTGGCCAAGGGGAGAGCCGGGGTGGGGGATGGCCGGGCTGGTGCCCCCGGCGTCTCCATGATTCAGAAGGCGCGCGAGCCAGCCATGCCATCCCTCGCGCGCCGACCTGCCCTTCGTCAGACCCCGAAAAGGTCGTTCAGCGTCAGCACCTTGTGGACGGCGGTGACGGTCGCGGCAGGAAGCTCGAAGGTGCCGGCGGGGTTGTACTGCTCCAGCACCACGCGTTCGGCGTCGCGCCGCACGAGGCGCTTGCAATAGGCTTCGACGTCCTCGTCCCCACCGCCGACCTGGACCACGACATAGTCGCCGGCGCGGGCCGGGCGGCGGCCTGAGACATAGACGAGTTCCCCGTCCTCGAAACGCGGCGCCATGGAATCGCCGACGACGTAGATGGCGTAGATGTCGACCGCGGTCGCCACGCCGGGCGGGCGGCGCACATGATCGATCGGCGCGCCGGCGTGAAGCTGGAAGGCGCTCTGCAGGCTGCCGGCCGCGGTGCCCAGCACGGGCACGTCCGCCGGCATTCCGCGGCGCGGCGGCAGGGCCGGATCGCCGGAGTGCGCGGTCTCTGCGTCGCCGGGATTCTCCGGCGGCGGCGCCACCGGGCCGCGCCCGGTCGCCAGCCACTCGAACGAGCAGTCGAGCACGTGCGCCAGTTTCTCCAGCGTGTCGCGGCGGGGATTGCGCGACCGCCCGCGGCGGATGTTGCGGATGATCTCCGGCCGGCCCGCCGCCAGCATGGAGGCGCGGTAATCGGTCAGCCCCCTGGCCCGCAGCCGGTCGTCAATCCTGTCAAGAAGTTCCTGATTCATGCTGTCAATATGCCACTATTGCCCCGGCATTTCCAGTAACAATACCGATTTCATCGATCTTTTCGCAGTTGCAACATTAGCTTGGGCTTAACGAACTGCATGATAGCGTTCCCTTTCCCGGCATGATCAGGTCCAGAGGGGATTCCGGCGAGTTGATCGATCCGTCCGTAATTGATACCGCGTGGCTGGTGCTGGCCGCGGCCCTGGTATTCCTGATGCAGGCGGGCTTCTGCGCTCTGGAATCGGGCTTCGTGCGCGCCCGCAACACGATCAACGTCGCCGCCAAGAACCTGATCGATTTCTGTATCGCGGGCTGCCTGTTCTGGGCCGTGGGCTTCGGCCTGATGTTCGGCGAGAGCGAGATCAGCGCAGCCGGCGTCGAGCACGGCTGGCCGGCGGCCTTCTTCCTGTTCCAGCTGATGTTCTGCGGCACCGCCGTGACGCTCGTTTCGGGCGCCGTGGCCGAGCGTATCCGCTTCGGCGGCTACGCCGTGCTGGCGATCCTCGTTTCCGGCTTCATCTATCCCTTTGCGGGCTCCTGGGCCTGGGCCGGTCTCGACGGCGGCGAAGCCGGCTGGCTGGCGGAAATGGGCTTCGTCGATTTCGCCGGCTCGACGGTGGTGCATTCCGTCGGCGGCTGGGTGGCGCTGGCCGCGGTGCTGGTCATCGGACCCCGGCACGGCCGCTTCGACCGGGGCGCGGCGCCGCCGCAGCCCGACAGCCTGCCGCTCGCCTCCCTCGGCCTGCTGTTCCTCTGGTTCGGCTGGATCGGCTTCAATGGCGGCTCGGTGCTGGCGATGAACGGCGCCGTGGCCCCCATCATCGTCAACACCATGCTGGCGGCCTGCGCCGGCGGTCTCGCCGCTGTCACCTGCTCCCGGGCGATCTTCGGCCGCCCGCGCATCGACGGGCTGATCAATGGCGTCCTGGGCGGCCTGGTGGCAATCACGGCGGGCGCGGACGTGGTCGGCCCCACGGGGGCGCTCGCCATCGGCGCGCTGGGCGGCATGATCATCACGCCGTCCACGCTGCTGCTGGCCCGTCTCAGGATCGACGACGCGGTCGCCGCGGTGCCGGTGCACCTGTTCGCCGGCATCTGGGGCACGCTGGCCGTCGCGCTGTTCGGGGATCCCGAGATGCTGGGCCGGAGCTGGACGGAACAGCTCCGCATCCAGGCGATCGGCGTCGCCGCCTATGGCGGATTCACCTTTGCCGTCTCGCTCACGGCGATCTGGGCGCTGTCACGGGTCATGCGTCTGCGGGCGACCGCCACCGAACAGCAGATCGGCCTCAACGCCTCCGAGCACGACGCCTCCTCGGCCGCCCACGACCTGGCGCTGGCGATGGAGGAGCGCTTCCGCAGGGGCGATGTCGGCGAATCCGTGCCCGTCGAGATCGGCAGCGACGTCGAGATCGTCGCCCGCCAGTACAATCGCGTGGCCATGCGGGTGAAGAGCGACACGGCCCGGCTGGAGAAATCGGTCGAGGAACTGGCGGTCGCCCGCGACGCGGCCGAAGCCGCCAACCGCGCCAAGTCGGCCTTCCTGGCCAACATGAGCCACGAGCTGCGCACGCCGCTCAACGCCATCATCGGCTTCTCCGAGATCATGGTGAAGCAGACCTTCGGCGCGCTCGGCAACGACCGCTACAGCGATTATGCCGGGGACATCCATGGCGCGGGCACGCACCTGCTGGGCATCGTCAACGACATGCTGGATCACACCTCGATCGAGGCCGGCAAGGTGGACCTGAACGAACGCGAGATCGACCTGGCGCAGACCACCGAGACGGTGACCCGGAGCGTCCGCCCGATCGCCGACCGCTCCGGCGTCAACCTGCGCGCCGACAGCGACCCCGATCAGCCCCTGCTGTCCGGCGATGAACGGATCGTGCGCCAGATCCTGCTCAACCTGATCAACAACGCCATCAAGTTCACGCCCGAGGGCGGCCGTGTCGAGGTGGTCACCCGCCTGGAGCCGGACAACCGCCTGGCCATCGTCGTCACCGACACCGGCATCGGCATGGACCGCAGCGAGATCGCGCGGGCGATGGAGCCCTTCGTGCAGCTCAACGAGGACTACAACAAGACCCATGGCGGCACGGGCCTGGGCCTGCCCCTGGTCAAGTCCATGGTCAAGCTGCACGGCGGCACGCTGACCATCGATTCCATGAAGGACCACGGCACGACGGTCATTGTCCGCTTTCCGGCCGCCCGCACCATCGCCGCCGCCGAAGCGGCGGATTAGGGTCAGAGCCGGCCTGGCGACCTACGCCGCCATTCTCAGGGCATCGACCTCGCCGCCGATCTCCAGTTCCTTCAGCCGCGGCAGCACGGTATCGGCGAAGCACTTCATGTTCTCGCGCGCCATCTCGTGCGGCATGCCGCCATAGGAGAACGAGCACATGAAGCCGGCGCAGTCCGTCAGGTCCTGATACTCGCGCATCTTCTCGTAGACGGCGTCGGGCGTGCCCCAGACCTGAAGGTCCGCCAGGAAGTTGCAGAACGCGTCGACGCCGTGCTTCTTGATGTTCTTCGCCAGGCCCCCGTAGTACTCGTAGCCCTTGATGTCGGCCAGCCCCTCGTTGTGGAACTCGTAATGTTCCAGGGCCGAACGCGAATAGCCGCGGATGTACTTCTCGTGCATCTCGTCGGCGACGGACGCGTCCGGATGGGTCGCCGTGAAGCAGGCCACCAGCGGGCGGGGCGCCTCGGCGCCGTTGTTCTCCTCGCGGTAGATCTCGCGGTACATGTTCAGCTCTTCGACCGTCTTGTCCCAGGGCTTCTGGGCGATGATCATCACCCCGATGCCGAGGCGCGCCATGATCCGCGCCGATTCCGGGCTGACGGCGGAGGCGTAGGTGCGGCCCTTGAAGGTCTGGAACGGCGCCGGCCGGATTTCCTTCGCCGGCTGCTTGTAGTGCTTGCCGTCATACCGGATCACGCCGGTCTCGAGCGATTCCAGGATGGCCTCGGCGTACTCCACGAAATGCTCGCGGCTGTGCCCCATCTCGCGGCGGAAGCCCTCGAACTCGATCCGGCCCAGGCCGCGGCCGACGCCCAGAATGGCGCGCCCGTTCGAGACGTGATCCAGCACGCTCACCTCCTCGGCGATGCGCACGGGATCGTGCCAGGGCAGCACCATGACCATCGAGCCGAGGCGGACATGCTTCGTCCGGCCGGCCATGTAGGTCAGGAACTGCGCCACGTTCGGGCACATGGTGTAGTCGTCGAAGTGGTGCTCGGCCGACCAGACGGACTGGAAGCCCATGGGCTCCGCCCGCTCGGCCATGCCGACCTCGTGGGCCCAGACCTCCCGGTCCGACATCCCCTCGATCTTGTTCTGGAAAAACGTGGTCATTCCGACGTGCATGCTGTCCTCCCCAGGCGTTGCTCGGCTTGTCGTCGGGGAAGTGTAACATCGCAGGCCGCCGGGCGGCGAACGGTTCAGCCGGGCAGCGCCCCTGCAAAATCCACAATGGCCTGCGCCAGCCGCTCGGGCCGCTCCGCCGGCACCAGGTGGCCGCAGTCGGGCCAGTCGATATGGCGCGCGTCGGCGAACAGCTCGCGCAGGCGCTCCACCACCGCCTCGTCGTAGAACAGCCGGTCGCAGAGTCCCGTCACCGTCAGCACCGGCAGCGTCAGCGCGGCCCAGTCGACGTTCCAGTCGGTGTCCGCCTGGGTGGCCATCAGCCGGAAGTGGCCCGAGGACGGGTCCTCCGGCGTGTAGTCCGTGGTCTGCAGGTGGTTCGGACGCTGCGCCTCGACGAACTCCGGATTGGTCAGCAGCGGCAGCATCATGTCCATCAGCAGCGGGAAGCCGCCGACCTTCACCGCATGGAACGTGGCGTCGTTGATCCAGCGCAGCCGCGGCCCGATCTCGCGCAGCGTGTTGAGCAGGATCAGTCCCGCGGCTGGCGCGCCCTCAAGGATGGCCCGGGCAGCGTAGAGCCCGCCGATGGACAGGCCGCAGTACACCGGACGCGGCGGCGCCACCGCGTTCATCAGCCGCCGCAGATCTGCGACGATCAGGTCATCGCTGAACGCGATGTCCCCGGAGAACGGGCTGTCGACCTGGCCGCGGAAGTTGTAGCAGAGCGTGCCCAGCCCCACGGCGCGGCAGGCGGGCGCGACGTGCCCCTGCCAGGCGGCGGTGCTGCCGGTCAGCGCGTTGACGAAGACGATCGTCGGCCGGCCCTGCCGGGGCGGTTCGTATTCGTAGTGGAGTCCGTCTCCGGACCCGATTTCCAGCATGGCCATGACAACGCTCCCCGAAGACCTGAACCCAACCAACGCAATACAGCCATCGGCGCCAGTGGCCAACAGCGAATGGCCGGCGTCAAACTCCCGGCAGGGCCGCCTCCACCGCCTGTCGGACCTCATCGGACATGGGCTCCACCCGGCTGGGCCAGTGGCCGACGATGCGGCCTGCGCCGTCGATCAGGTACTTGTGGAAGTTCCAGCGCGGCAGACCCTGCGGGCCCAGTTCCGCGCCGAGCCAGCGGTATAGCGGATGCGCGTCCGGGCCGCGGACGGTCTGCTTCTCGGTCAGCGGAAAATCGATGGCGAAGTTGACCTCGCAGAATTCCTTGATCTCGGCCGCCGAGCCCGGCTCCTGGTTGCCGAAGTCGTTGGACGGCACGCCCAGCACCACCAGGCCCTGATCCCGGTAGGCGTCGTAGAGCGCCTGAAGCCCGTCATATTGCGGGGTGTAGCCGCAGAAGGAGGCTGTATTGACCACCAGGACCGGCTGGCCGCGATACTGCGCCAGGGGCAGGTCGGCGCCGTCGATGGCGCGGAAGGTGAAATCATGCGCGGTCTCGGCCCGCGCTTCGCGGCCGCCGAGGGCGAGACAGGCGAGGGCCAGGGACGCCGCGAGGGCGATGACGAGATGGCGTGTCTTCAGGATGCGCATGGCCGGCCTCCCCCGCTCATTACCGCCGTTAACCGAACCAAAAGGATTCTGGTTAACGATCGGTGCAGTATACGCCATTCGGGAAGAAGCGGATCCCATGCCCTTCGCCGCGCTTTCGATGTTCCACGCCGCGAGCGTCCTGTTCGCCGCCGCCGCCGCCGTGGCCGCCTTCAACCTGGTGCCGGACGCCGGGGTGAACGAGGCGGCGTTCGTCGGCCTGTGCGTGCTGCTGCTGGGGGTCACCCTGGCCGAAGGCGCGGCGCGGCGCATGGAACGCCGCACGCTGATGGAGCGGATCGATCTGGAACGCCGCGAACGCGAGGCCCAGTACCGCACCGTGGCCATGCTGACCTCCGAAATCGAGACCCTGCAGCAGAGCCGCGACAAGGGCGAACTGGTCGCCGAGATGCGGCTGGTCCGCTCCCAGCTGTCGCGGCTGAAGGAGCGCGCCGACGAGGCCGGCCGGCCCGCCGCCATTCCCCTGCCGGCGCCCGCTCCGCCGCTGACGGGGCAGCCACTGCTGGAGGCGACCACCGAGGCGCTGCGGGAGAACCGCATCGATCTCTACCTGCAGCCGGTGGTGCGCCTGCCGCAGCGCCGCGCCGTGTTCCACGAATGCCTCACCCGCCTGCGCGACGGTGCGGACCGCATCATCACCCCGGACCAGTACATGCCGATCGCCGAGGACCGTGGCCTGGTCAACGCCATCGACAACCTGTCGCTGTTCCGCTGCGTCCAGACCCTCAAGACCCGGCGCGGTCCCGACATGGCCGGCATCGGCTTCTTCTGCAACCTGTCGCCGGCGACGCTGGACGACGACGAGTTCTTCGACCAGTTCACCGAGTTCCTGGCCGGCAACCGCGACCTCGCCGACCGCATCGTCTTCGAGGTCGAGGCGGCGCGGCTGCTGGACGCCGGCGGGCGCATGCAAGCCAATCTCGACGCGTTGAGGCGGCTGGGCTTCCGCCTGTCGGCCGATCACGTCACCAGTCTCGACATGGACCTGAACGAGATCGCGGCGCGCGGCGTCGCCTTCATGAAGATCGATGCCGGGCCGCTGATCGGCGACGCCTCCATGAGCGCCGGGTCGGTGCGGGAGCGGCTGCAGGCGGCCCGCACCACGCTGATCGCCTCGATGGTGGAAAGCGAGGACCAGGTCGTCGAACTGGTCGACGCCGAAATCGGCCTCGCCCAGGGCTACCTGTTCGGCGAACCCCGTCCCATGCGGCCCGACGCCTGAACGGTCAGATCAGCGCCCGCAGATAGACGCCGCTCGCCAGCGCGCCGAGGACAGCGCGACCTGCATGCAGCCGGCCCCAGCGTGTCACCATCGCCCGCAATTCGCTTTCGCCCGACCTTTGCGGCGTCGCCATCAGGCGCTTGTTGAGCGGCATGATGGCCAGCAGCGTGTAAGGCCAGTTGGCCAGGATCAGCGCCGCGCCGGCCAGCCAGCGCCAGTCGCCGGAGTTCCACCACGCCCAGAGACCGAGCAGGCCGGAAAGAACGGCGAGGCTCGCCTGCATGGCGAAGCCGCGCTTGTAGCTCGGCTTCCACTGGGCCAGCAGTGCCGGCCCGTCGAGCCGGAGCCGCGCCGGCTGCTCGGCAACGAGGATGTAGACGGCCGCCCCGGTGAACAGGGCGGCGGCGAGGAAGGCGAACTGTCCGGTCGGCATGTCGGTCTTTCCATGCAATTTGACAATATATTGTCATATCGGTAACTCATTGTCTTATGAATGACAACGCCCATGATCCGGGTGGCGCGGTCCTGACCGCGCTGATCCTGGAAACCTTCCGCTTCAATGGCGCGCTGCTGCAGGCAGGGGACCGTCTGGTGGGCGACCTCGGCCTCACCAGCGCACGCTGGCAGGTGCTGGGCGCCATCGCCCTGGCCGACCCGCCGGAACCGGTGGCGCGGCTGGCCCGGGGGATGGGACTGGCCCGGCAGGGCGTGCAGCGGATCGTCAACGAACTGGCGGCGGAGAGCCTGGTGGCGTTCCGGCCCAATCCGCATCACCGGCGCGCGCAGCTGGTGGTGCTGACGGCAGCCGGCGAAGCCGTTTACGCCGCCGCCTTGGCGCGCCAGGCGCCCTGGGCCAACGCCCTAGCGCGCGGCCTGCCCCCGGGGGAGATCGACGCAGCGCGCGCTCTGCTTCAGCGCCTGCGGGCAAGGCTGGAGGAGAGACGGGAAGAACCATGAACGCTTCCTTTCCGAGCCATGCGCCAGATGCATGACGTGGCTGGAAAGGTGTTTATTGTGCACCTGCGAAATGACACTACCTTCCCCCGTCATGAGCGAGTTGTCCGTCCGCCCCGTCAGCGCCCTTCCGACCGAGCCCCGCGCCGGCATGGACCCGACCCTGAAGGGGATCGGGTTCTACTGCCTGGCGCTGATCCTGTTCGTCGGCATGGGCACCACCGCGAAATGGCTGTCGACCATCTACCCGGTCGAGCAGGTGATCTGGGGCCGCTACTTCTTCCACGTGCTGCTGATCATGATGCTGTTTCCGACGCGCATCCTCTCGCTGTTCCGCACGAAGCGGCTGGGTCTGCAGATCACCCGTTCCGTGGTCGTCTTCATGGCCACGGCCTTCGGTTTCACCTCGCTCAGCCTGATGCCCATGGCCCAGGTCTCGGCGATCGGCTATGTCGCGCCGCTGATCGTCACCGGCCTGTCGATCCTGATCCTGAAGGAGAAGGTCGGGCCGCGCCGTCTGGCCGCGGTTCTGGTCGGCTTCCTCGGCGTCTTCGTCATCCTGCGGCCCGACCAGGCCGATTTCTCCTGGTGGTCGCTGCTGCCGCTGGCCATGGCGGCCTGTTACGCGACGTTCATGATCATGACCCGCATGATCCGGGGCGCCGCGCCGCAGATGAACTCGCTGTTCTACACCGCGATCGTCGGCGCCGTGGTCGCGACGATCCCGCTGCCCTTCATCTGGCAGACGCCGGAGCCCTGGCACTGGCTGGCCTTTGCGGCCATGGGCCTGATCGGCGGCACCGGCCATTTCCTGATGATCCGCGCCTTCGAGCAGGCCGAAGCCTCGGCCATCGCGCCCTTCGTCTACACCGAGCTGATCTGGGCGATCGCCGCGGGCATGCTGATCTTCGGCGACATGCCGACGCCGGAAATGCTGATCGGCGCGGCGGTCATCATGGGCTCGGGCGCCTACGTCCTCTACCGGGAGCGCAAGGTCGCCGGCAAGGCGGCCTGAACCCGGCCTACTCCCCCGCCGCCATCATCGGCCCCTGTTTCGGGGCGCGGTTGTCGGGCGCATGCGCCCGTTCCCAGTCCAGCATGTAGTCGCGGGTCATCGGCACGGCGCCGATGGACTTGGCGATCTGGATCTGGAAGACCGTCAGGAACGACTCCCGGAAGTTGGCTTCGCAGGACTGCAGGTAGAACTCCCACATGCGGCAGAATCTCTCGTCGTAGAGATCGTCGCGGATGTGGTCGCGGTGCCGCTGGAAGCGTTCGTTCCAGGCCTTCAGGGTCTCGGCGTAGTGGAAGCGAAGGCTCTCGAAGTCGGTCATCCACAGGCCGAGCCGCTCCAGGTGCGGCGCGATCTCCGACAGCGAGGGCAGATAGCCGCCGGGGAAGATGTACTTGCGGATCCACGACGCCACCGGCCCGGGCACGTCGGCCGAACCGATCGTGTGCAGCAGCGCGATCCCGTCCGGCTTCAGCAGCCGGTCCAGCTTGGCGAAGAATTCGCCGTAATGAAGATTGCCCACATGCTCGAACATCCCCACTGAGACGATGCGGTCATAGACGCCAGGTTCCTGGCGGTAGTCGAGCAGCTTGAAACGGACCCGGTCGGCGAGCCCGGCCTCCGCGGCGCGGCGGGTGGCGACGCCGTGCTGCTCCCGCGAGAGCGTCAGGCCGGTGACGTCTGCCCCGGTCTCGCGCGCAATGTAGAGCGCCAGCCCGCCCCAGCCGCAGCCGATGTCGAGCACCTTCTGGCCCGGCTCCAGCAACAGCTTGGCGGCGATGTGGCGCTTCTTCTGCTCCTGCGCGGATTCAAGATCGTCGGACGGATCGTGGTAGTAGGCGCAGGAATACTGCCGGTCCTCGTCGAGGAACAGGCTGAACAGCTCGTCGGACAGGTCGTAATGGTGGGCGACGTTCTTCTGCGCCTTGCCGATGGGGTTGTAGTGCTGCGCGGCCGTGAGGAGCTTCTGAAGCTTCAGGGCCAGCCGGCTGCGGGTGCGGTTGTGCCAGGCGAGGTTGCGGACCGCGACCTCGAGGAAGTCGTACAGCGTGCCCTCGGGGATGGTCAGGCGGCCGTCCATATAGGCCTCGCCGACCTTCAGGCGGGGGTTCCGCGCGATCTCGCCGGCCACCTTCGCGTCGTGCAACCGGATGACCGCGGACGGCCCCTCGTGCTCGCCGGGAAACTCGTGGCGCTTGCCATTGTGGTCGATGATGGTCAGCCGGCCGACCCTGATCAGCCGGCGTATGAACATCGATAGCAGAATCATGGCGTCCACCCTCCGCACATCACCGCTTTAGCAAACACACTGTTGCAAAGGGGCAAAATAGCGGAGGCATGGCAAGACCTGCAAGCCGGGCGCGCCGCCCGGCCGCAGGGCGGCCCGGATCAGGCCTTTTCTTCTTCCTCCGCCGCGGCGCCTTCGTCGTCTTCCTCATCGGTGGCGCGGGAGATCGCCTCGATCAGCTCCTCGTGCGAGGCGGGACCCTTTTCGAAGATCTCCTCGGCCGCCTCTTCGACGTCGAAGTATTCTTCCTCGTCCTCGTCGCCGCGGGTGAAGACGTTCTCGCCGCGGAGCTGCGCCGCCGCCTCGTCCTCGGACCGGGCGACGTTGATGCCGACGTCGACCATCACCTCGGGATGCAGGCGGATGGTGACGTCATGGACGCCGATGGTCTTGATCGGACGGGTCAGCTGCACCTGGCGGCGCTCGATGGTGAAGCCCGCCTCGGAGATCCCGTCGGTGATGTCGCGGGTGTTGACCGAACCATAGAGCTGCCCGGAATCCGACGACTGACGGATGACCGTGACCTTCAGGCCCTTCATGCGGCCGGCAATGTCCTCGGCCTCCTTGCGGAGCTCCAGGTTCTTGGCTTCGAGTTGCTTGCGGCGGGACTGGAACTCCCGCAGCGTCGCGTCGGTGGCCCGCTGCGCCTTGCCGTGCGGCAGCAGGAAGTTGCGCGCGTAGCCGTTCTTCACGGTGACGACGTCGCCCATCTGACCGAGCTTGTCGATCCGCTCCAGCAGAATGACCTTCATTCCGTCTTCTCCTTCAGGTTCCCGTGCCGCTGGTATTGCGCCGACGCAGGTCGAGGAAACAGTCGGCGACGCCCAGAAGCATCAGCATAAGAATCACCAGCGGCGTCAGCACGAACAGCATGATCAGCGCCGCCACGTAAAAGATCGCCAGCCCGCCTCCGCCGCCGGTCCGCGAGCCGATCAGTCGGTGCGCCACGGCCAGGCCCTGCAGCACGAACAGCGTCGACAGCACCGCCGCCGCGGTCGCCAGCAACAGGCCGGCATCGCCGGGGATCACGGCCGATCCCAGCGACGCCGCCGCCAGCGCCACTGCCGCAGCCATCGGCAGCCGGAGCCCGGCGAGCGGCAGTTCGGCGCGCACCGCGCGTCCGCTGCGCCGCGCGATCCACTGCGCCAGCGCCCCGTTGAACACCAGCAGCAACATGGTCGAGCCGGCGAAGACCGGCGGGATGATCCGCCGGAACATCTCCTGGAACCGGGCCAGGTCCGTCTCGCTCATCTCCGCCGTGGCGAACACGGCCTGGAAGACCTGGTCCACCGTCTCGCGGAAGGGCCCGGTCTCCATCACCATGAAGACGCCGAGACCGAACAGCAGCCCGATGCCCCCCAGCCACCAGGCGAGACGGTCGACCGGATACCAGATCAGCCCCCCGTCCTGCAGCGGCTGGGCCAGCAATGCCTGGCGCACCAGAACGATCACCGGCATCGCGGTCGCGGCCAGGAAGATCAGCGCCATCCAGCCCCCGCCGAAGGCCAGCATGACCCCCGTGGCCACCAGTCCCGCAACCAGGGCCCAGAGCCAGCTCTGGGTCAGGCCGGCGTAGAACAGCGGCAATGAGGTGACCAGGGACAGCATCAATCCTCCCGGAAAACCGGACTGCGGGGCCAGGTTGCACAGCGCCGCGGCGAGGCCGCAGGCGATAGCGATCGGGACGCGCGAATTCATCGTGCGTCCGGCCCGGCTGCCTCAGTCCTGCACGTAGGGCAGGAGCGCCAGGAACCGCGCCCGCTTGATCGCCCGCGCCAGTTCGCGCTGCTTCTTGGCGGAAACGGCGGTGATCCGGCTGGGAACGATCTTGCCGCGCTCCGACAGGTAGCGCTGCATGAGCTTGGTGTCCTTGTAGTCGATCTTCGGCGCGTTCGCGCCCGAGAACGGGCAGGTCTTGCGGCGGCGGAAGAACGGACGGCGGCCGCCCTTGACGGCGGCGCGGACAACGCCCTTGTGCTCGGTGCCGATGCTCATGCGCGCTCTCCTTCCTTGGTACGGGCCGGACGCTCGCTGCGGTCGCCACGATCACCACGGTCGCCGCGGTCACGGTCACCACGGTCGCCGCGGTCACGGTCGCCGCGCGGGCCCCGGTCACGGTCGCCGCGAGGGCCGCCGCGTCCGCCGCGGCCGGCGTCGCGTCCGCCGCCGCGGGACTGCATCTGCGCCGAAGGTCCTTCCTCCAGCTCTTCCATGCGGATGGACATGTAGCGCAGCACGTCGTCGTGCAGGCGCATCACCCGCTCGAACTCCTGCAGCGCCGCGGCCGGTGCGTCCAGATTGAACAGCACGTAGTGGCCCTTGCGGTTCTTCTTGATCTTGTAGGCAAGCGACTTGAGACCCCAGTATTCGGTCTTCTTGATCTCGCCGCCTTGCTCCTGAACGAGGGTGTTGAACTCTTCGTTCATCTGCTCGACCTGCTGGGCCGAGATGTCGGGCCGTGCGATGTACACGGTTTCGTAGTAGGCCATTGCTTTCCTTCCGGGTTCTCGACGCCCGCCCCAAGGTTCCGGAAAGCCCGGGGCTCGGACGCCCGGAACCGCTTCATGCGGGCCCGGACGGGACGCCAAGGCGCGGGATATGGCGCAATTAGCGCCCCCGCGCAACCCCTCATTCGCGGTAAACCGGGCCCTGCCGGGCGAAGTCCGGCCGGTCAGCCGATGCGGAAGGCCCTGACGTGCCCGGGAACATCCAGCCCCGGCAGGTTGCGCGGATCGGGCTCCGGTTCGCCGACCTGCTGGCGTATCGGCACCACGCCCGCCCAGATGGGCAGCGCGTAGTCCTCCTCGTCGTCGATGGGGCCGCCATCGCGCACCTTGGCCGCGCCTTCGTCGATGGGCATGGTCAGGATCGTGGTGCCTTTCAGCTCCTGATCGGTCATCGGCCTGAGGGTTTGCCAGCGGCCCGGCGTGATCATCTCGACGAAGGTCTTCAGCCGCTCGGTCTTCTCCGCCGGATCCTCGATCTTCCTGGCGCGCCCGAACAGCATCACCGAGCGGTAGTTGACCGAGTGGTGGAACCCGGACCGCGCCAGCACCAGCCCGTCGAGCAGGGAGACAGTGAGACAGACCTCGGCGCCTTCCGCCGCGCGCAGCGCCCGGCTGGCGCTGGAACCGTGCCAGAACACGTCGTCCCCCTCACGCCACTCGAAGGTCGGCGTGACATAGGGGCTGCCGTCGATGGTGTAGCCCACATGGCAGTGCATGGTGGCGTCCAGGATGGCGTAGGCGGTTGCCCGGTCCGCATGGCCGCGCAGGTGCGCGCGCCTCAGCCGGGTGCGGTCGGTCGTGGTCAGTTCGTGCTCGGTCATGGCTCTTCCTCCTCGGCGGCGGCGAAGCTAGGCTGAGACTGGCCTGATCGAAATGGCCAATTCAGAAGAATTTGAACAGTCCAATATGTCCGACGCCCTGCTTGCCGCCCTGACCCTGGACCGCACCCTGCCCGCCCCGCTGGCGGCGCAGGTCTATGACGCGCTGAGAGCGCTGATCGCGGACGGGCGGCTGAAGCCGGGCGCCGCCCTGCCGGCGAGCCGTCCTTTCGCCGCCGAACTGGGGGTCAGCCGCGCCACGGTCGTCGCCGCCTACGATCAGCTCGTCGCCGAGGGCTATGCCGAGGGGCGGCGGGGTTCGGGCGTCTATGTCGGCGATATCGGCGTCGTGCCCGCCCCGGCCGCGGCCACCGCACCGTCCGAACGCCGGCGGCCGCAAGCCGCGCGCTCCAGACCGGTGGCCTTCGATCCGGGCGTGCCGGACATGCGCGCCTTTCCCTATCGCGCCTGGGGCCGCACGGTGGCGCGGACCGCCCGGGCGACGCCGGAAGCGCTGGTCCAGGAAACCGAGGCCTTCGGCGACCCGGACCTCAGGACGGAGATCGCCCGCCATCTGGCCGAATGGCGCGGCGTCGAGGCGCGGCCCGAGCAGATCATCGTGACCGCCGGCGCAGGCGACGCGCTGGAGATCGCCATCCGCACCCTGGCCGGGCCGGGCGACACGGTGGGGCTGGAGGATCCGGGTTACCTGCCGCTCCGCGAATTCGTCCTCGGCCTCGGCCTGCGGCCGCTCTGGCTCGATGTCGACGCGGAAGGCGCCGCGCCGCCCCCGGCCGCCGACCCGCCCCGGCTCGGCATCCTGACGCCCTCGCACCAGTTCCCGCTGGGCGGTGCGATGCCGACCAGCCGCCGCTTCGCCTTCCTCAACTTCGCCGAGGCCACTGGCGCCTGGCTGGTGGAGGACGATTTCGACAGCGAGTTCCGCTATGCCGGCCGGCCAATCCCGGCCCTCGCCAGCCTCGACCGGGGCGGGCGCGTGATCTATGTCGGCAGCCTCTCCAAGGTCTTCTCCATGGGCCTCCGGCTCGGCTACATGGTGGCGCCGGAAGCCCTGCTGCCGGCTTTCCGCGACACGCTGGAGCGACGCTCCCGGCCCAAGGCGTCGGCTGCGCTGCAGCGCCCGCTGGCCGCCTTCATGGCGGAGGGGGAGTTCCACCGCCACATCCGGCGCATGCGCCGGATCTACGCCGAGCGCTACCGCGCCTTCCTGGGCCTGCTCGCCGCGTCGGTGGGCGGGCGGTTCGCCTGGGAGGAAAGTCAGGCGGGCATGCAGATCGCGCTCCGCCTCGAGGAAGGCGCCGACGATGCGGCTCTGTCGCGGCTCGCGGCCGAAGCCGGCGTGCGCTGTCCGCCGCTGTCGCGCTACCGCGCCCGACCGGGCGGCCCGCGCGGCCTGCTGCTGGGCTTCTGCGCCTGTGAACCGGCGGAGATGGCCGGCGGTTTCGCGCGGCTGGAGCAGGTTCTGACGCGCTGGGACGGGTGAACTCAGATCACGCCGAGCCGCCGGGCCGCGGCGTCGAGCTGACCGAAGCCCTCGATCACCAGATCCGCGCCGAGCTCGTGCGCCGGCGTCGAGCCATAGCCGAAGGTGACGGCGATGCAGGGCACGCCGGCGTCGCGCGCCGCGCCCACGTCGGCGGACGAATCGCCGATCATCAGCGCCCGGCCGGGATCGCCGCCGGCCGCCTTGATCGTCTCGCTCAGATGCCGCCCGTCCGGCTTGCGGAAGGGGAAACTGTCGGCGCCCTTGACCGCATCGAACAGGTGGCCGATGCGCCAGATCCTGAGCTGCTCGGCGGCGAATTCATAGCGCTTGTTGGTGCAGATGGCGATCTTCGCGCCCCGCGCCCGGAAGCGGAGGATCGCCGCCAGCGCCTCGGGGAAAGGCTCGCTGTGATCGGCCAGGTGCTGCGCGTAATAGGCCAGGAACATGCGCAGCAGCCGCTCGAACCCGTCGCCCTCGGGCACGCCGCCGGTGTCGCCGAAGCTGCCGCGGATCATCGGGCCTGCACCGTCGCCGATCAGGCCCTTCATCCGCTCGAAGGTGACGCGCGGGCGGTTCTCCATGGCCAGCAGCCAGCAGACGGTCTGGTAGAGGTCCGGCGCGGTGTCGGCGAGCGTGCCGTCGAGATCGAAGACGATGGTGGGTCGGGTCATGACCGATCCTTTGCCCCAGTGGCGCGGCTTCTGCAAGGCTTTGAAACAGTGTTTGAATTGGCCCTGCCGACGCCGGCATGGCATAGCAGTTCGCGAATTCGGGAGCGGAGAATCACGAAATGACCCAACGCGCGGTCGCGGCCGTCATCCTGGCGGCCGGCATGGGAACGCGGATGAAGTCGGCCCTGCCCAAGGTGCTGCATCCGGTGGCCGGCCGTCCGATGATCAACCGCATCATCGACACCCTGGCGCCGCTGGCGCCCGAGCGCACGGTCGTCGTCACCGCGCCGGATCACGACGCGGTCCGGGCGGCGGTCGCGCCGGCGAAGACCGCGGTGCAGCAGCCCGCGCTCGGCACCGCCCACGCCGTACTGGCGGCCCGCGAGCATCTCGAGGGTTTCGACGGCATCATCCTGGTCATGTTCGGCGACACCCCGCTGCTGACCGAAGAGACCATGCGCGCCATGGCCGGGGCGATGGAGGGACCGGCGGATCCGGCCGTCGCCGTGCTGGGCTTCCGTCCCGAGGACCCGGCCGCCTATGGCCGGCTGGTGACGAGCGGCGACGGCGCGCTGGAGGCGATCGTCGAGTTCCGCGACTGCGACGAGGCGCAGAGGCGGATCGGGTTCTGCAATGCCGGGATCATGGGCCTGGACGGCCGCGTGGCGCTGGCCCTGCTGGACCGCATCGGCAACGACAACGCCAAGGGCGAGTACTACCTGACCGACATCGTGGCCCTCGCCCGCGCCGAGGGCCGGGCCTGCGTCACCGTCGAGGGCGATGCGGAGGAGGTCATGGGCGTCGACGACCGGCTGCGGCTGGCGGCGGCGGAGCGGGTGGCGCAGCGCCGCCTGCGCAATGACGCCATGGCGAACGGCGCGACGCTGATCGATCCCGAGACCGTGCATTTCTGCTGGGACACCAGGCTGGGCCGCGACGTCACCGTGGAGCCCCATGTCGTCTTCGGCCCCGGGGTCACGGTGGGCGACGATGTCCATATCAAGGCCTTCAGCCATCTGGAGGGGGCCGATGTGCACGCCACCGCCGAGATCGGCCCCTATGCCCGTCTCCGCCCCGGCGCCGAGATCCAGGCGGCGGCCCGCATCGGCAATTTCGTCGAGGTGAAGAAGGCGGTGATCGAGGCGGGCGCCAAGGTCAACCACCTGAGCTATATCGGCGACGCCCGCGTCGGGCGGCAGGCCAATGTCGGCGCCGGCACCATCACCTGCAACTATGACGGTTTCGACAAGCACCATACCCACATCGGCGCCGGCGCCTTCATCGGCTCCAACTCGGCGCTGGTGGCGCCGGTCCGCATCGGCGACGGCGCCATCGTCGGCGCCGGCAGCACCATCGCCGAGGACGTCGCCGACGACGACCTGGCGTTCACCCGCGCGCCGCAGACGGCGAAAAGCGGCTGGGCCGCAGGCTTCCGCGCCGGTCGGCAGGACCGCAAGAACAAGAACGCCAAGTAGAAGGAGCACAGGGCATGTGCGGCATTGTCGGCGTGATCGGCAGGGGCGAGGCTGCGCCCCGGCTGCTGGAGGGGCTGAAGCGCCTCGAATACCGCGGCTATGATTCGGCCGGCATCGCAACCCTGGTCGACGGCGGCATCGAGCGCCGCCGCGCCGAGGGCAAGCTGGTCAATCTGGAGAAGGCGCTCGCCGAATGGAGCCTGGACGGCGACATCGGCATCGGCCACACCCGCTGGGCGACGCATGGCGTGCCCAACGAAGCCAACGCCCATCCTCACGCCACCCATCGCGTGGCCCTGGTCCACAACGGCATCATCGAGAACTACCGGGAACTGGCCGCCGAGCTGAAGGCCGCCGGCTGCGTGTTCGCCTCCGAAACCGACACCGAGATCGTCGCCCATCTGATCACCCGCAATCTGGAAGAAGGCATGGGCCCGCGCGAAGCCGTGGCCGCGGCGCTGAAACGCCTGGAGGGCGCCTTCGCGCTGGGCATCGTCTTCGCCGGCGAGCACGAACTGATGATCGGCGCGCGGCGCGGCAGTCCGCTCGCCGTCGGCTTCGGCGACGACGAGATGTTCCTCGGCTCCGACGCCATGGCGCTGGCCCCGATGACCAACCGCATCGCCTATCTGAAGGAAGGCGATTACGTCGTCGTCACGCGCAAGGGCGCCAGCTTCTACGACCACGACGACAACGCGGTGGAGCGGGAAATCAAGCAGTCCGCGATCTCCGGCGCCATGATCGGCAAGGGCAATCACCGCCACTTCATGCTGAAGGAGATCTTCGAGCAGCCGGCGGTCATCGGCGACACCCTGCACAGCTACCTGACGCCGGCGACCGGCGAGATCGTGCTGCCGCCCATGCCCTTCGACGTGGCGGCCCTGCCGAAGATCACGATCATCGCCTGCGGCACGTCCTTCTACGCGGCGATGGTCGCCAAGTACTGGTTCGAACAGGTGGCGCGGGTCTCGGTGGAGGTCGACGTCGCCAGCGAATTCCGCTACCGCGAGGCGCCGATGCCCGAGGGCGGTCTCGGCATCTTCATCTCCCAGTCCGGCGAGACCGCCGACACCCTGGCGGCGCTGCACTACTGCCGCGAGCAGAAGCAGCACATCGTGGCCATCGTCAACGTGCCCGAGAGCTCCATCGCCCGGGAGTCGGACGTCGTGCTGCAGACGCTCGCCGGGCCGGAAATCGGCGTCGCCTCGACCAAGGCGTTCACCTGCCAGCTGGCGACGCTGGCCTGCATGGTGATCTCCTTCGCCCGCGCCCGCGGCGCCATCGACGAGGCCGAGGAGGACCGCCTGGCCTTCGCCCTGGCGCACGTGCCGGCCATGGCCGCCCAGGTGCTGAACCACGACGAGGCGATCCGCGACCTGGCCCACGCCATCTTCGAGAAGCGCGACGTGCTTTATCTGGGGCGCGGGACGGGTTATCCGCTGGCGCTGGAAGGCGCACTGAAGCTGAAGGAGATCAGCTACATCCACGCCGAGGGCTATGCCTCCGGCGAGATGAAGCACGGCCCCATCGCGCTGATCGACGAGGAGGTGCCGGTGATCGTGATCGCGCCGACCGACCGCTGGTTCGACAAGACCGTGTCCAACATGCGCGAGGTCATGGCCCGGGGCGGCAAGGTGATCTTCCTCTCCGACGTGACCGGCGTCGACGCGGTGGGCGAGGACGCCTTCGCGGCGATCGAACTGCCGAGCGTCGATCCCTTCGTCGCGCCGCTGCTCTACGCCATTCCGGTGCAGC
This sequence comes from Minwuia thermotolerans, assembly GCF_002924445.1. NCBI lineage: Bacteria > Pseudomonadati > Pseudomonadota > Alphaproteobacteria > Minwuiales > Minwuiaceae > Minwuia > Minwuia thermotolerans. The sequence goes on along the minus strand of NZ_PIGG01000037.1, from coordinate 110,389 downwards.
TTCTGGCCTATCATGTGGCGGTGCTGAAGGGCACGGACGTGGACCAGCCGCGCAATCTGGCGAAATCCGTCACGGTCGAGTGAGCGGCCGCGGCCTCGTCTCGACGCCGCCGCCGCCCATATGCAGAATATGCGCATGTACCGACGTTCCATGAGAATGCCGCTTGCGGCGGCGGCCCTGGCCGGCCTTCTGACGGCCTGGACGCCGGCGGGGGCCGATCAGAACGATCCGCGCCTGGACGGCCTGTTCGGCGAGCTGCAGAGCATCGAGGGGCCGGAAGCCCTGAAGGTGCAGAACCGGATCTGGGGCGTCTGGCACGAATCCGGCTCCGACACCGTGGACCTGCTGATGGTCGACGCCGCCGAGGCGATGCAGCGCGGCCTGCACGAGCAGGCCGAGGCGCAGTACGACGCGGTGATCGATCTGGCCCCGGAATTCGCCGAGGGCTGGAACCGGCGCGCCACCCTGCGTTTCATCCGCGGCGATTATCGCGGCTCGATCGAGGACATCCAGCGCGTCCTGGATCTGGAGCCCCGCCATTTCGGCGCCTATTCGGGGCTCGGCATGATCTATGACCGGCTCGATCAGCCCGAAGCCGCCCTCAAGGCGTTCGAGCGGGCGCTGCTGATCAACCCGCACATGGATCAGGTGCGCAGCCGCGCCGACGCCATCGCCAAGGAACTCAAGGACAGGGAAATCTAGGCGCACCCCCTTGTGCCGCGGCGGCTGCCGTCCTTTGATGGCGCCATGACGGAACCCGCCGACACATTCGCGTTCGGCGCCGGCGCGGACCGCGACTGGCGCACGGCGGTGAGCGCCTGCCTCGACCAGCTGGAAGCCAGCGGCGCCGCCGGCTGCCGCCTCGGCTTCGTCTATCTCACCGACCATTTCTCGGCCCACGCCAGCGACATCCTGACCGTGCTGCGCGGCCGCACCGGCATCGACGACTGGGTCGGCACAACCGGCATCGGCGTGGTCGCCGGCCGCCGGCAACTGTTCGACGAACCCGGCGTGGCGGCGATGGCGATGGCCGCGCCGCGCGCGCACTACCGCCTGCTGCGCCGCGCCGAGGATGACATCGAGGGGATCGAACCCTGGTTCGGCGTCCTCCACGCCGACGCCCGCGCGCCCGACCTGCCCGAGGGCGTGGCGGAACTGGCGGAGCGGCTCGGCGGCTACTGGGTGGGCGGCATCGCCGCCTCCCGCGCCGCTTGGCCGATGATCGCGCGCGGACTGGCGGACACGCCGCTGAGCGGCGTCGCGCTTTCCGCCGACATCGGCGTCCGCACGGCGCTGAGCCAGGGCTGCTCGCCCATCGGCCCGCCGCGCGAAATCAACCGCGCCGAGAAGAACGTGGTCGTCGAACTGGACGGGCAGCCCGCCTTCGAGGTCTTCCGCGAGGAGGCCGGCGAGGTGCTGGCGCGCAATCTGGAGCGCGTGCCGGGCTTCATCTTCGCCGGCCTGCCGGTCAGCGGCGCCGACAGCGGCGACTATCTGGTGCGCGACATCACCGGCCTGGACCCGCAACACGGCCTGGTCGCCGTCGCCGAGGAAGTCGAGGTCGGCGGGCGGCTGATGTTCTGCCGCCGCGACGGGGCCAGCGCGGCCGAGGACATGACGCGGATGCTGGACAAGCTGGAGCGCTCGCTGGACGGCAGACGGCCGCGCGGCGGGCTGTACTATTCCTGCCTGGGCCGGGGGCCGAACATGTTCGACGCCGACCGCACGGAGCTGGACATGATCGCCGAGCGCTTCGGCGACTTCCCGCTGACGGGCTTCTTCTGCAACGGGGAAATCTCCAACGCCCGGCTCTACACCTATACGGGCGTGCTCTCGCTGTTCATGTGACCAGGTCGGCGCGCCTTCCGAATTAGGCTGACGTTGTCCCGCCGCCTGCGCGCCGGCCTCAGAGGTCCGGCAGTACCCGGTCGGGCGGGGCGTGGCCGTCGACGAAGGTCTTGATGTTGATCAGCACCTTCTCGCCCATGTCGACGCGTCCCTCGATGGTGGCCGAGCCCATGTGCGGCAGCAGGACGACGTTGTCCATCTCGATCAGCTTCGGATTCACCGCCGGCTCGTGCTCGAAGACGTCGAGGCCGGCGCCGGCGATGTCGCCGGCGCGCAGCATCCGCGTCAGCGCGTTCTCGTCGATCACCTCGCCGCGCGAGGTGTTGACGATGTAGGAGGTCGGCTGCATCAGCTTCAGCCGCCGGGCCGACAGAAGATGATAGGTCGCCGGGGTGTGCGGGCAGTTGACCGAAATGATGTCCATCCTGGCCAGCATCTGGTCCAGGCTTTCCCAGTAGGTCGCCTCCAGTTCCTGCTCGACGGATTCGTGCACGCGGCGACGGTTGTGATAATGGATCGAGAGGCCGAAGGCCTTGGCGCGGCGGGCGACGGCGGTGCCGATGCGCCCCATGCCGATGATGCCGAGGCGCTTGCCCCAGATGCGGTGACCCAGCATGTGGGTCGGCGACCAGCCGCTCCAGTCGCCCTCGCGCAGCTTCCGCTCGCCCTCGGTCAGCCGCCGCGGCACGGCGAGCATCAGCGCCATGGTCATGTCGGCGGTGTCCTCGGTCAGGACGCCCGGCGTGTTGCAGACGGTGATGCCGCGCTGGCGGGCGGCGGCGAGATCGATGTGGTCGACGCCGGTGCCGAAGCTGGCGATCAGCCTGAGATCCGGATTGGCCTGGCTGAGAATGCCCGCGTCGATGCGGTCCGTCACCGTGGGCACCAGCACGTCCGCGACCTTCACCGCCTCCATCAGTTCGGTCTTGGACATCGGCTTGTCGTCCAGGTTCAGCCGCGTGTCGAACAGCTCCATCATCCGCGTCTCGATCGCGTCTGGCAGCTTCCGGGTGACGATGACCAGCGGTTTCTTCTGCGAACTCATAGGCGGCTTCCCCTCGAAGGGACTCATGGACGTGTGAGGGTCAGTAGCAGCGGGCCCAGGCCTTGTCCAGCATGCGCCGCGGCCGGGTGCTGCGGGGCGGCGATTCGGCCTTTGCGGGGCATGGCGCTTGTGACTATGCTCCGCCGCCGCCAGGGCAATCAGGAGGAGAACGGTCGCAATGTCGGAGGAAGCGCCGGCAGGTCTGGACAAGCTGCGCGAGGACATCGACCGCATCGACCGGGAGCTGCACCAGCTCCTGCGCGAGCGGGCGGCGGTGGTGCGCCGCATCGGCCTGGCCAAGCGGACCGCCAGCGGCGAGCGGGCCGCATTCATCCGCCCGGGACGCGAGGCGGAGCTGATGCGCGGCCGGATCGGCGACCATGACGGCGCGCTGCCCGCCGCCTCGGTGGCGCGCATCTGGCGCGAGATTCTCTCCGGCGCCTGCCAGATGCAGGCCCCCTTCGGCGTCGCGCTCTATTCGCCGGAACGCTCGATCTCCCACTGGGATCTGGTGCGCAACCATTTCGGCAGCCTGACGCCGATCCGGCTCTGCGCCAGCGCCCAGCGCGTGCTGCAGGAGGTCGGCCAGCAGAACACCATCGGCGTGCTGCCCTGGCCCGACCACGAGGAGGCGCAGCCCTGGTGGCCGAACCTGGCCAGCGAGGACGCGCGGGCCGTCAACATCGTCAGCGCCCTGCCCTTCTACGAAAGCGCCACGGGCCGCTTCGAGAGCCGTCGCCTGATGGCGGTGGCGACCTATCCGCCCGAACCCTCCAGCGACGACGTCAGCTACATGATCGTCGACACCCACCCGGAGCTCAGCCGCACGCGCCTCGGCGCGCTGCTCAACCAGGCGGGGCTGAAGGGCGGCGTGATGGCCACCTATGGCCGGGAGGGCCTGATGAAGCAGTTGCTGGAGCTGGACGGCTTCATCGGCCGCCAGGACGAGCGGCTGGGCCGCCTGGTCGGCGGCAGCGACGGCGCGATCACCCGGGCCGCCGTCATCGGCGCCTCGGCGCGGCCGCTCGGCGTGCTGGACACCGAGTAGAGGACTTCCCATGACCAACCCGACGCCGCAGCCAGGCCTGATGGACATCACGCCCTACAAGGGCGGCGAATCCGAGATCGAGGGCCAGAGCCACGTGCGCAAGCTCTCCGCCAACGAGACGCCGCTCGGCCCCAGCCCGAAGGCGATCGAGGCGTTCCGCGCCATGGCCGACCGCATCGGCCAGTATCCGGACGGCGGCGCCACCCGGCTGCGCCGCGCGCTGGGCCGCCGCCATGGCCTGGACCCAGACCGGATCGTCTGCGGCAACGGCTCCGACGAACTGATCGGGCTGCTGGTCTCGTCCTATGCAGGTGCGGGCGACGAGGTGCTGTTCAGCCGCCACGGCTTCCTGATGTACGCCATCGCCGCCAAGGCAAACGGCGCCACGCCGGTGATGGCGCCGGAGACGGACTACACCGCCAGCGTCGACGCGCTGCTGGCCGCGGTGACCGAACGCACGCGGCTGGTCTTCCTGGCGAACCCCAACAATCCGACCGGCACCTTCGTCACAGCCGACGAGGTCGCGCGCCTGCGCGCGGGTCTGCGCGACAACATCCTGCTGGTGATCGACGCCGCCTATGCGGAATACGTTTCCCGCAACGACTACGAGCCCGGCGTGGAGTTGGTGAACGCGAACGACAATGTCGTCATGACCCGCACATTCTCGAAGATCTACGGGCTGGCGGGGCTGCGTGTCGGCTGGGCCTATGCGCCTGCGGCAGTCATCGACGTGCTGCAACGCGCCCGCGGTCCGTTCAACGTCAACCTGGCCGCGCAGGAGGCCGCCCTGGCGGCGCTGGACGACACCGCCCACATCGACGCCGCGCGCACCCACAACGACGTCTGGCTGCCGAAGCTGACCGCGGCGCTGAACGGGCTCGGCCTGGAGACCACCGCGTCGATCGGCAATTTCGCGCTGGCGCGTTTTCCCGGCGGCGCCGAGCAGGCGCTGGCGGCCGACGCCTTCCTGAAGGCGCGCGGCATCATCGTCCGCCCGGTCGGCGCCTATGGCCTCCCCGACTGCCTGCGCATCACCATCGGCACCGAGGACGACAACCTGGCCGTCATCGATGCGCTGAAGGCCTTCCTGGAAAGCTGATGGCCGACGCGCAACCCTTCCGCAGGCTGTGCCTGGTCGGCATCGGCCTGATCGCCTCTTCCATTGCCCGGGCGGCGCGCGAACACGGCCTGGCCGAGACCATCGTCTGCGCCTCGCCGGACCCGGCGCACCGCGCCGAGGCGCTGGCGCTGGGCCTCGCCGACGAAGCCTTCGCCTCGAACGCCGAAGCCGTGCGCGGCGCCGATCTGGTCATCCTGTGCACGCCAGTGGGCGTGATGGGTGCCGTGGCGCGCGAAATCAGCGGTGATCTGGACGAAGGCGCGATCCTCTCCGACGTGGGCTCGGTCAAGCAGGGCGTGATCGACGCCGTCGCGCCGCACCTGCCCGACCATGTGCGTTTCGTGCCCGCCCACCCCATCGCCGGCACCGAGAATTCCGGCCCCGCGGCGGGTTTCGCGTCGCTGTTCCGCGGGCGCTGGCTGGTCATCACGCCCAATGGCCTCTCCGACGACCAATCGGTGGCGCGGCTGACGGCCTTCTGGACCGCAATGGGCGCAGAAGTGGAAGTCATGGACGCCGGTCACCACGACCAGGTGCTGGCGATCACCAGCCACATCCCGCATCTGATCGCCTACAACATCGTCGGCACGGCCGACGACCTGGAGACGGTGACCAAGTCGGAGGTGATCAAGTTCTCCGCCGCCGGCTTCCGCGACTTCACGCGTATCGCCGCCTCGGATCCGACCATGTGGCGCGACGTCTTCCTCAACAACCGGGAAGCCGTGCTGGAGATGCTGGCGCGCTTTTCCGAGGATCTGACGGCGCTGCAGCGCGCCATACGCTGGGGCGACGGCGAGACGCTGTTCCAGCTTTTCACCCGCACCCGCGCCATCCGCCGCGCCATCATCGATGCCGGTCAGGACTCCGCGGCGCCGAACTTCGGCCGCGATGTCGACGGCGCTGGCGACGACTGACACAGGCGACCGATCGACCCGCCGGTGTCATGCCCGCCTGCGTGCGGGCATCCCGTCAATTCATTGATTCGCGGCGCAGCCGCACCGGGCCCCCGCACAAGGCGGGGGTGACAGGATGTGAAACTGAAATTCAATCGTGTCGAACGTCGGGCCTACTGGTTCCGCACGATGACCCTGATCGGCTCGGAGACCAGCGGCGGATCGTGGGGGATGTGATTGGCGTCGCCCATGATGAGCTGGAGCGTGTGCGGTCCGGACGGCAGCCTGAGCTCGACGGCGGTCTGGCCCTTGCCGAAATGCACCAGGCTGTCTTCGGCCGGCAGGGAATACTGCAGGTCCTCGCCGGCCGGCACGATGCGGTCGATCAACAGGTGATGATGGCCGGATCCCGGCGTCTCGTCGCCGGCGGGCCGGACGGCCACGCCCTTGACGCCGAACACCACACGGAACGGGCTGGAGACGGTGTCGCCGTCCTTCGGCGAGACGATGTAGAGTTCGGCGTCCGCCGGCCAGGGCGAGGACTCGGCCAGGGCCAGGGCAGGCGCGGCAAGGATGGCGAGCGCGGCGATCAGCGATTTCATTGTTGTTGGCCTCCTGGATGATCACTGCCGGTTGATATCAGGCTTCGGCGCGCGCGCGGCAAGCGACGGCCATCAATAAAGCGGCGGCGCCTCGAACAGGCCGAATTCGAGCAGGCGGATACGGCCATTCTGGATCGAGAAGGGCGCCCGCACGACAGCGCGCCCCTCCCTGTCGCGTTCTTCCAGCGCCTTGATGGCCAGCTTCAGGCCGAGTTGCGCACCGCCGGAAAGGTCGCCCGCCGCCGCCAGCGCGTCGACGAAGGCCTCGGCGCCGAAGACCTGCAGCACGCCCGCGCCCTCCGGACGGCGCGCCGCGTCGAGGGCGAAGGTGCCGTCGCCGGTGACCGCCAGCTCCCCGGTGCGGACATGCAGCGCGTTGACCTCCAGCACCCCGCCCCGGTCGCGCCAGGCGTCCAGCGCCGCCGGCGCGGTCGATTCCGGCATGGGCGCCAGGGTGACGGCGATCCGCGCCAGGTCGACGGCCTCGCCCAGGGGACTGACCGCCGGGTCTACCCGCATCTCGTCGCCCCGGAAGGTCAGCTCCAGCGCCGGCGGACCGCCATCCCCGGCGTCGGCCAGCCGGCCATGGCTCTGCAGCCGCGCCGCGCGCCTGAGCGCGAGATCGCCCGAGGCCTCCACCTGGACCAGATCGGCGTCATAGCGGGTGATCCGACCCCGGTCGGTGAAGCGCACGGAGGACAGCGCCCGTTCCGCCACCACGGTGGCGCGGCGCTGGACCCCGCCATCGATCCAGCCCAGCTTCTGCGGCCCGCGGATTTCGGCGATGGCATGACCGCGCTTCCAGGGCTGGAAGTAGATCACGGCCTCGTCGGCCGACCATTCCGGCGCCATGTTGAGGCGGGGCGCGGCGATCTCGGGCTGGGCGACATGCAGTTCCAGCCGATAGGGGAACCCGGTCACCTCTACGGCGCCATGGCGGACCGAGACGCCCTCGGCGCGGCGTTGCTCGACCCAGCGGCCGAAGCCGCGTTCCAGGCCATCGGCCAGCGCATTCCAGTAGAACCAGTAGCCCACGCCGGCGGCGACCACCGACAGCAGGATGATGGGACCGATCCAGCGCGCGACCTTGCTCATGAGGAACTCCGGGTTCGAATCAGGCCCCTTATATGAGGTCCGGCCTTGTCCGTCTGCCCCCGCCCGGCTATGGCAGACCGATGACCGCGCCCGCGCAGACCCCGTCGCCCGGATTCGTCGCCGCCGTGCTGATGCCGGCGGTGTTCGTCTTCCTGTGGTCGACCGGTTTCATCGGCGCCAAGCTCGGCCTGCCCTATGCCGAGCCCATGACCTTCCTGGCGCTGCGTTTCGCCCTCGTCGTGGCGATCCTGGCGCCGCTGGCGCTGCTGATGCGGGCGCCCTGGCCGGACCGCGCGGCCGACGTGGGCCATATCGCCATCGTCGGCGTGCTGCTGCACGGGGTCTATCTGGGCGGCGTCTTCGCCGCCATCAGCCTGGGCGTGGAGGCCGGCACCGCGGCGCTGATCGTCGCCCTGCAGCCGATCCTCACCGCCATCCTGGCCGGGCCGGTGCTGGGCGAGCGCGTCAGCCTGCGCCAGTGGATCGGCTTCTTTCTCGGCCTCGCCGGCGTCTTCCTGGTGGTCTACCGCAAGCTCGATCAGGGCCTCGGCACCCCGGAAGGCATGGCGCTGGCGGTGATGGCGCTGTTCGGCATCACCATCGGCACGCTCTACCAGAAACGCTTCTGCACCCAGATGGACCTGCGCACGGGCAACGCCATCCAGTTCGCCGCGGCCGCGGTCGCGCTCGGCGTCATCGCCTTCGCCATCGAGACCCGCGAGATCACCTGGTCGGGCGAGTTCGTCTTTGCGCTCGGCTGGCTGGTCCTGGTGATGTCCATCGGCGCCATCACACTGCTGATGATCCTGATCCGCCAGGGCGCGGCGTCGAAGGTCTCCAGCCTGTTCTTCCTCGTGCCCGCGTCCACGGCGCTGATCGCCTGGCCCCTGTTCGGCGAGACCTTCGGGCCGGCCGCCATCGCCGGCATGGTTCTGGTGACCGTGGGCGTGGCCATGGTAAATCTCGGCGGCCAGCGACCGGCACGGAGGGCGGCAGGATGACCAGCGGGACCGCGCGGATCTTTCCCGTGCTGCTCTCGGGCGGCGCGGGGACACGGCTCTGGCCGCTCTCGCGCAGCCTCTACCCCAAGCAGCTCCTGCCGCTGGCCGGCGAGGAGACCATGCTGCAGGCGACGGCGCTGCGTGTGCCCGGCGACCCCGCCTACGCAGCGCCGCTGGCGATCTGCAACAACGACCACCGCTTCATCATCGCCGAACAGCTCCGCGCCATCGGCCGCGAGCCGCTGGCCATCATGCTGGAGCCGGTTGGCCGCAACACCGCGCCGGCGGCGGCCGCGGCGGCGCTCTGGTGCCTCGCGCGCAACCCGGAGGCGGTGATCGCCCTGCTGCCCGCCGACCACGTCATCCGCGACGTCGAGGGCTTCCGCCGCCTGCTGGCGCGGGCGGTGGAGATGGCCGACGCCGGCCACATCGTCACCTTCGGCATCCGCCCGACCGAGCCGCACACGGGCTATGGCTATATCCGCCAGGGCCAGGCCATCGCCGATGGCGTCTTCCATGTCGACCGGTTCACCGAGAAGCCCGACGCGGCGACGGCGACCGGCTATCTCGCCGATGGCGGCTATTCCTGGAACTCCGGCATGTTCGTCGCCCGCGCGGACACGCTGGTCGAGGAGATGCGGCGCTTCCGTCCCGACATCGTCCAGGCCGTGGAGCGGTCGCTGGACGGCGCGAAGCGCGATCTCGACTTCCTGCGCCTGGACGAGGCCGCCTTCGCCGCCTGCCCGGCGCAGTCGATCGACTTCGCGGTGATGGAGAAGACCGAACACGCCGCCGTCATGCCCTGCGACATCGGCTGGTCGGACATCGGTTCCTGGACCGCGCTGTGGGACATCGCCGAGAAGGACGCCAACGGCAACGCCGTCCAGGGCGACGTCATCCTGCGCGACGTGAGCAACAGCTACATCCGCACCGAAAAGACGGTCGTCGCCGCCATCGGCGTCTCCGACCTCACCATCGTCGAGACCTCCGATGCGGTGCTGGTCGCCCGCCGCGACCGCACCCAGGAGGTCAAGGAGGTGGTCGAGATGCTGAAGGCGGACGGCCGCGCCGAGCACGAGAGCCATGTCCGCCATTACCGCCCCTGGGGCTACTACGAGCCGCTGGATTTCGGCGCCCGCTATCAGGTCAAGCGGCTGGTGGTGAACCCCGGCGCGCAGCTCTCCTACCAGCTTCACCACCACCGCGCGGAGCACTGGGTGGTGGTCTCCGGCACCGCGAAGGTAACGACCGGCGAGAACACCGTGCTGCTGTCGGAGAACGAATCCACCTACATCGCCATCGGCACGGCCCACCGCCTCGCCAATCCCGGCAAGGTGCCGCTGGAGGTCATCGAGATCCAGTCGGGCAGCTATCTGGGCGAGGACGACATCGTCCGCCTCGACGATCCCTACAACCGCGCCGACCACGAGACGAAATAGGCGCATTCGCCGGGGCTGTAGTGATGCAGGTCGCCCCTGCCCTCTCCTGCCGCCCTTGGACTTGATCCAAGGGCCCAGCCCTGCAGCACCGCCCCTCTGGGTCCTGGGGTCAAGCCCCAGGACGCCAACGGATCTAGTGTCGTTGCAGATCGTCGCGTCACGCGTAGGGCTTCGCCAGCGCGCGTTCGACCATCTCCAGACGGTCCTGGCCGTAGAACATGTCGCCGTCGACGAAATAGGTCGGCGAGCCGAAGATGCCGCGCTCGATCGCCTCGCGCGTGAAGCGGTCGTAGATCTCGCGCATGGCCGGGCTGTCGGCGGCCTCCAGCAGCGGTTGCGGCTCGACGCCCGCTTCCCGGCCGAGACGCAGCAGCGTCGCCGGGTCGGCGAGATCGGCGTCCTCCTTCCAGTGCGCTTCCAGCAGGCGATGCGCCAGTTCGTCGATCACCAGCCCCTGCTCCATGCCGGCGATGAGGAAACAGTTGGGCAGGCCGATGTCGTGGTGGTGAAAGGTGGGCGTCCGGCCCAGCACCGGCGCGCCGCGCTCCTCCGACCAGCGTTGTATCTCGCGGCCGAAGAAATACCGGACATGCGCCTTCGAGCGCTTCGGGAACGGCGTCGCGCCGGCTTCCGCCACCACCAGCCGCAGGTCCACCGGCCGGTGGACGATCCGCCGCCCGGCCTTCGCCGCGATCTCCATGAACCGCCTCGAGCCCAGATAGGCAAAGGCCGAATGGGCCGCATAGAAATATTCGATCACGCCATCAGCGGACATGGCCGCTCCTCCCCCTGTTTCATTCCGGCCGAGCTATAGACCGCCCGGCGCGGCAAATCGAATGCACAAAGCCTTGATCGGCGCACCCGCCGGAAAGCCTGCCCGCCCGGGGGAAATTCGTCTAGGTTCGGCTCATGAAGGGGGAAATGCGGGCGCTTGCCAGATGATCAACCGGGTGCGGCTCTATTCGGGGCTGGTGCTGTTCGCCTTCCTGGCCACGCATCTGGTCAATCACGCCCTGGGCATCGTCTCGCTGCAGGCGATGGACGGGGGCCGCGAGATATTCCTGTTCGTCTGGCGCTCCTGGGCCGGCACGGCGGTGCTGCTGACCGCGACCATGGCCCATGTCGCCACCGGCCTCGCCTCGATCTACCGCCGGCGGACCTGGCGCGGCATCACGGCGGCCGAGGTCGTGCAGTACATCACCGCGCTGGCGATCCCGCCGCTGCTGGTGCTCCACATCCTCGCCAACCGGGGCCTGCACGAACTGCACGGCCTGGAGGACACCTACAGCTGGGTGCTGATGGGACTGTGGCAGCTCGACCCCTTCGAGGGCCTGAAACAGGCCGCGCTGACGATCATCGCCTGGATCCATGGCTGTCTCGGCGTCCACATGTGGCTCAGGCTGAAACCCCGCTACCGCCCCTGCGCCCCGGCGCTCTACACCGCGGCGCTGATGGTGCTGGTGCTCGGCCTGGCCGGCTTCGTCAGCGGCGGCCAGGAAGTGAGCCTGCGCGCCCAGGATCCGGTCTGGCTGCAGGCCTATACGCAGCGCACCGCCCTGCCGGCCGAGGCGGCGGCCTGGGTCTACGAGACGCGCGACGCGACGTGGACGGCGATGATCGCCTTCATCGGCTTGCTGGGCGCGGCGCGCGGCGCGCACTACCTGTGGGAGCGGCGGCGCAACCTGGTCACCATCCGCTATCCCGACAACCGCCGCGCCATCGTCGAACCCGGCGTCACGGTGCTGGAGGCCAGCCGCCGCGCCGGCATCGCCCACGCCAGCGTCTGCGGCGGCCGCGGGCGCTGCTCCACCTGCCGTATCCGGGTGCTGGAAGGCTGGGAAAAGCTGCCGCCGCCGGAAGACGCAGAGCGCCGCGTGCTGCGCCGGATCGGCGCGCCGGAAGGGGTCCGGCTGGCCTGCCAGCTCCGGCCCGAGGCCGACCTGCGCGTCATCCCCCTGGTGGCGGAGCCGGCGGAGGTCCGCGACGCCTATGGCCGCAACGGCTACGCCCAGGGCGCGGAACGGCGAATCGCCATCCTGTTCGCCGACCTGCGCGACTTCACCCGCTTCGCCGAGGGCCGCCTGCCCTATGACGTGGTCTTTGTCATCAACCAGTATTGCCGCTATATGGGCCGCGCAGTCGAGGCCAATGGGGGCCGGCTCGACAAGTTCATCGGCGACGGGGTGATGGCGCTGTTCGGTATCGAATCGGGACCCGAGGACGGGGCAAGGCGGGCGCTCGCGGCGGCGCGCGACATCTCGGTGGCGCTCGATCGCATGAACCAGGCGCTGGCCGACGATCTGGGCCAGCCCATGCGCATCGGCATCGGCGTCCATGTCGGCGACGTCATCGTCGGCGAGATGGGCTACCGCGATACGGTCTCGCTGACCGCCATCGGCGACGCGGTGAACACCGCCAGCCGGCTGGAGGCGGCCAACAAGGAATTCGGCAGCCAGCTGGTGCTGTCGGCCGAAACCGCGGCGACTGCGGGGCTGGACATGAGCGGGCGGACCCGGCGGCAGGTCGCCATTCCCGGCCGCGACCGCACCGTCGACGCCTTCGTGCTCAACTCGGCCGCGGACCTGCCGGAGAGCGGGGGCGGGACGAAATCGTGAGCGGACCGACGGAGACGTTCCGCGGCGTGGTCCGCGCCGAGCAGTGCGACCATTTCGGCCACATGAACGTGCAGTTCTACGACGCCGCGCTGAGCGACGCCTTCCTGCACATGCTGTCGCTGATCGGGCTGGGACCGGCAGTGGTAAAGCAGCGCCGGCTCGGCCTCGCCGCCGTCTCCATGGAACTGAAGTTCCGCCGCGAGCTGCGGCCCGGCGATCTGTACATGGTCGAGACCGGCTTCCTGGAAGTGACGGAGCGGCAGGTCCACACCGCCCACCGCATGACGCGGCTGACCGACGGCGTGCTGGCGCTGAACGCCCATTCGCTGGGCTTCCCCTTCGATCTCGAGGCGCGCAAACGGACCATCATGCCCGATGACATTCTCGCCGCCGCCCGGACCTTCGTCGCCCCGAAGGAGGCGTTCGGCCTGTGAGCGGGGATGCGGTCTACTGGCGCGGGGTGTTCAACCAGTGGCAGCGCGGCCTGGGCGGCCACGTCAACATCCAGCACTACGCCAACGCCATCGAGGAAGCGCGCCGGGCGCACGCCTTCGAACTGGGCCATGACCCGATCGAGATGCGCGCGAAGGGCCTTGCCGTCCGCCCGCTGAAGGAACGCATCGACTTCCGCCGCGAGCTGGCGCCGGGCGACGCCGCCTTCATCGAGGGCGCAGGCGGGCTGGACATTGACGGGGAAACGACGCTGGCGGGCCGCATGCTGCGCCCGCATGACGACGCGCCGGTCATGCGCTTCGAGACGAGCTGGGCCATCCACGACGTCGACCGCCGGGTGTCGGTGGATGGGACAACGCCGGACCTGCCGCCGGTGGAAGCGGAGGCGCGGCTCCGGCCGATCCCGGAACCCTGGACGCCGGCGCACCCGCCCGAGCACGCGCTGCTCGCCTGGCGCGGCACGGTGGAGGTGCGCGACTGCGACGAGCACGAACTGCAGTCGCCCCGGGCGATCTTCGACATCGTCACCCGCGCGCTCTGGGCGGTGCAGGTCCCGCTGGGCGGCCATCGCCGCGAGATGGGCCAGCGCGGCGCGGCCGGCGCCATGACCGCCGTCCAGGTGCGCCACGGCCGGCCCGCGCGCATGGGCGACCTGCTTTCCGTGCGGGTGGCGACGCTCGGCTTCGGCGAGACCTCGGTCCGCTTTGGCCAGATCATCGCCGACGAGACCGACGGGGAGATCGTGGCCCGGGTCGAGTACGTCATGAGCTTCTTCGACCGCGCCAGCGGCCGGCGCAGCCCGCCCGATGCCGCCGCGATGGAGGGATTCCGGGCCCTGCTGGCCCTGTGACCGCGGTCCTGGAATCGGTCGTCCCGCTGTTCGCGCTGGTCCTGCTCGGCTTCGCGGCGATGCGCTTCCGGGTGCTCAGCGCCGAGGGCCTCGCGGGCCTCAACCGCTTCGTCTACTACTTCGCCCTGCCGGTGCTGCTGTTCTTCATCTTCGCCCGCGCGCCGATGGGTGCGCTGTCGGACTGGCGGCTGGTCGCGGCCTATTCCGGGGCCTCGGTGATCCTGTTCTTCGCCACCCTGCTGCTGGGCCGCGCCGTCTTTCCGGGGCGGAGCCTGGCCGAACGCACCGTGGTCGCCGGCGGCGCCGCCTTCTCCAACATCGCCTATCTCGGCGTGCCGCTGGTGATCGGCGCGCTGGGGCCCGCGGCGGGCGCGCCGGCGGGCCTGATCCTGCTGGCCGACAACCTGATCCTGATCACCCTGATCATGGGTTTCCTGGAGGCCGCCTCGGCGCCCAGCTTCCGCCCCGCGCGGCTGGCGCTGAACGTGCTGAAGGGCTTCGGGCGCAATCCCTTCATGCTGGGCATGGTGCTGGGCGTGGTCTGGGGCCTTCTGGCCCTGCCGCTGCCGGGACCGGTGGAACGCTTCGGCGACCTGCTGGGCGGCGCCGCCGGCCCCTGCGCCCTGTTCGCGCTGGGCGGCAGCCTCTACGGCCGCCCCATCGCCGAAGGCCGCGCCGAGGTGGGCTTCGCCACGCTCTGCAAGCTTGCCGTCCATCCGGCGCTGGCGGCGGTGCTGGCCTTCCTGGTGCTCGACCTGCCCCCCGACCTGGCGCTTCTGGTGGTGGTCATCGCCAGCCTGCCCACCGGCGCGAACATCTACGTGCTTGCGGCCCAGTACGACGCAGCGGTCGCCCGCGCCTCGACCATTGTGCTGCTGACCACCGGCCTCGCCGTGCTGAGCGTTTCCGGCCTGCTGATCGCCGCCAGCTGACGGAAAATGCGGTCGGCACTCAGGCTATGCGTCTGGCGCAGCCCAAGCGGGAACCATGGGCGCTGGTTCGCGACTGAATGTAGGACCATATTACCCTGACGTGCATCCTATACGGGATACCGCATGGTCCGAAAGGTCCGGGCATGAGTTACCGCGTTGCGTCCGCGTTCGAAGCGATCCGGCTGTTCCGGCGCCACTGGGTCGCGATACCCCTGATTATCCTGACCTTTGCCGGGGCCTGGCTGCTGGTGCACGCTGACGGCGGCACGAAATACGTCCACCTGCACGTCATCTACTTCCCGATCCTGCTGGCCGCCTTCCGTTACGACGAGCTCGGCGGCTTCGTCGCCGGTCTCGTCGGCATGATCCTCATGGGGCCGCTGATGCCGCTCGACGTCGCCACGGGCGAGATGCAGCCGGCCTCGAACTGGCTGTTCCGCGGCGTCTACCTCTGCGCCATCGGCGTTGTGATCGGCCTGCTCAACCGCATCGTCCTGCGGGGCCGGGAAGAGCGCTTCCGCCTTGCCAATTACGATGCGAGCACCGAACTGCCGCTCGCCGGACCGCTCCGGCGTCATATCGCCCAGACCCTGGAGGCGGAGGGCGGCTCCAGCGGCCAGCACGCCGTCATCCACCTGAGCCTGACCAATGGCGACGACATCCATTCCTCGTTCGGGGTCGACGCCTACGAGACGCTGATGCGCTCCTGCGCGCGGCGCATCGCCGGGGCCCTTCCCGACGACGGCTTCCTGGCGCGCGGCGGTCAGGCGCGTTTCCTCTGCTTCCTGATCAACACGCCGGAAACGGACGCGGTGGCGGTCGGCCAGGATCTGCGCTCGGCGCTGCGCGATCCGCTGGACATGGGCGGCCTGCCGGCGCTGGTGGACTGCGAGATCGGCATCGCGACCTATCCGGACCACGGCGATGAGCCGGAGGAATTGCTGCGGGCGTCCTTCGCCGCCATCGCCCGCGCCGGTCAGGCCCCGAACAGGTCGGTGCATCTGTTCGACTCCGGGCAGGACGGCGCACAGCGCGACAACCTGCGCCTGCTGTCGGACCTTCGCGGCGCCATCGACGGGCGGCTGCTGGTCTTCCACGCGCAGCCGAAATTCGCCGTGGACGGTTCGCTCCGGGGCGCCGAACTGCTTGTCCGCTGGGCGCATCCGGAAAACGGCTTCATTTCGCCCGCCCGTTTCATCCCGCTGGCGGAAAAATCACGGCTGATCTTCGACCTCACCCGCTTCGGCTTCGAGACCGCGAAGCGCCACGTCCTCGAGGTTCGCGGATTCGCGCCGCAGTCGGCGTTGCGGTTCTCTGTCAACGTCTCCGGCAGCGACGTCACCGATCCGCGCTTCCCGGACATGCTGCGCGAGGCCTTCGGCGACGATCCCGCCGATCTCGCCCTGCTCGAGCTCGAGATCACCGAAACCGCGATCATCGAGGATCTGGAGCGCCTCGTTCCCGTCCTGGAGCGCGTGCGCGAAACCGGCGTCCGCATCGCCATCGACGACTTCGGCACCGGCTATTCGTCGCTGGTCTATCTCAAGAGGATTCCGGCCGACACGCTGAAGATCGACCAGTCCTTCGTCCGCGACGTCATGAGCTCGGAACGCGATGCCATTCTGGTCCGCCGCACCATCCAGATCGGCAAGGACCTGGGCATGGACATCGTCGCCGAGGGCGTCGAGACGCAGGAGATCGCCGACTGGCTGGTCGCCAATGGCTGCGACCGCCTGCAGGGCTACTTCTTCTCCAGACCGTTGCCGCCGCCGCAATGGCGCGACCTGGCGATGGCGCGCCTGGGCGGCCCGCCGCCCTTCCCGGCCTCCAAGTAGCCGTCCCGGCCGGCCTCAGGCCTCGTTCACGATCGGGTTGATCAGCACGCCGACATTGGTGATCTCGACCTCGACCGTATCGCCATCCTTCATGAACACAGGGGGCGTCCGCTTCATGCCCACGCCGCCCGGCGTGCCGGAAACGATGACGTCGCCCGGCTCCAGTTCCATGAAGCTGGTGATGTAGGAGATCAGGAACGGCACGTTGAAGATGAGCTGATCAGTATTGGCGTGCTGCATGACCTCGCCGTTGAGGCGGGTGGTCAGCGTCAGCCGGGAGGGATCCGGGATCTCGTCGGAGGTGACCATCCAGGGCCCGAAGGCGCCGGTGGTGGTGAAGTTCTTGCCCGGCATGAACTGGTGGGTGTGGGCCTGCCAGTCGCGCACCGAGCCGTCATTGTAGCAGGCATAGCCCGCGATGTGCTTCAGCGCGTCGTCGCGGCCGACATGGCGGCCGGCCTTGCCGATGATCACGGCGAGTTCGCCCTCATAGTCGAACTGGTCGGAATTGCGCGGCTTCACCATGGCCTGGCCGTGCCCGACCTGGCAGTTGGCGTAACGCGGAAACAGCACCGGGTAGCCGGTCGGATCGCGGCCGGTCTCGATGCGGTGATCCTCGTAGTTCAGGCCGACGCAGACGATCTTGCGGGGATCGGGGATGACGGGCAGGAAGGTCACGTCCTTCAGCGCATGATCGGGCTTGCCCTCGGAGCCGGCCTGGATGGCCTTGCCAAGCGCGTCGTCGGCGAGCACCTCGCGCAGGCTGTGGTACTTCTGGCCCAGCAGCGGGAAGAGGTCGATCACCGCGTCGCCCTCGACGGCGCCGAAGCTCGTCTTCCCGTCGATCTCGAAGCTCATCAGCCGCATGACGTGTCCTTCCCCTTGCCCGATTGTTCGTTGGCCGAACCCTAGTGCGGAAATCCGGCTTCTTGAAGATACAAATTTCCCGCCGGTTCCCCGCGCTCAGCCGAGATAGCGGGCCGCCAGATGGGTCCGGAACGCCTCCGCCGAGAGCGGCGCGCCGGTGGCGTCGGCCAGCACTTCTTCCGTCGTCGCGGAAAGACCGCGGCGGTGGACCTTTTCCCTGAGCCAGCCGGTGAAGGCCGCGAAGTCCCCGCCGGCGACGCGTTCGTCCAGATCAGCGACATCGCGCCTGAGCGCCGCCATGAGCTGCGCCGCCGCCAGCGCGCCCAGCGTGTAGGTCGGGAAATAGCCCACCGCGCCGTCCATCCAGTGGATGTCCTGCAGGCAGCCGTCGCGGTCGTCGGGCGGGCGGATGCCGACAAGCTCCGCCATGCCGTCGTTCCATGCGCCGGGCAGGTCGCCGACGGCGAGATCGCCCGACAGCAGCGCCTTCTCCAGACGGTGCCGCAGCACGATATGCAGCGGATAGGTCGCCTCGTCGGCGTCGACGCGGATCAGGCCGCGCGCGACGCGGGTGACCAGCCGGTTCAGATTGTCAGGGTCGAATGCCGCCTGGGGCCCGAATGTTTCCGCCAGAAGGGGCGAGAGCCAGCGCAGGAAGGCCGGCCCGCGGGAAAGCTGCATCTCGCAGATCAGGGACTGGCTCTCGTGCAGCGCCATGCCGCCGGAGCGGCCAACCGGCTGGCCCCGCCACTCGACGGGCAGGCCCTGTTCGTAGAGGGCGTGGCCGGTTTCGTGGACAATGCCCATCAGCGCCTCGGCGAAGCCCTCGGGCGCGTAACGCGTGGTCAGGCGGACGTCGTCCTGCACGCCGCCGGTGAAGGGGTGAACGCTTTCGTCCAGCCGGCCCTGCGCGAAGCGGAAGCCGAGCGCCGCCATGACCCGCTGGCCCAGCGCTTTCTGGCCGGCGAGGGGAAAGGGGCCGCGCGGCGGCGCCGGTTCGGGGGCCTCGGCCTGACGGGACAGGATGTCATCGATCATGTCCGGCAGCCAGACGGCCAGATCCTCGAACACCGGCGCGACCGTGGCCTCTCTCAGGCCCGGCTCGAAGAGCTCGAGCTGGGCGTCATAGGGCGCGAGGCCGAGCGCCTCGCCCCGCGCCGCCGCGGCCTGGCGCACCAGGGCGAAGACCTTCTCCAGATGGGGCTGCTGGCGGGCGAAGTCGTTGGCGGGCCGCGTCTCGCGCCAGCACATCTCGGAGGCCGCGCCGGCCCGCTGCAGCGCCTCGACGAGGTCGGTGGGCACGGCGGTGGCGAGCAGGTATTCGCGGCGCATCAGTTCCAGATTCCGGGCCTGCCAGCTCTCCAGCCGGTTCCGGTCGGCCTCGGCGCAGTCCAGCAGCTCGGCCGTTTCCGGCGCGATCAGGATCTCGCGGGCGATCAGGCTGAGCTCGGCGATCTGGTCCGCGCGGCCCTCCGCCGACCCGGACGGCATCAGCGTCGCCCGGTCCCAGTAGAGGATGCCGAGCGCGTCCTCGACCCGGCCGCGCCGGCGGAAACGTGCGACCAGGGCCGCATAGGCGTCCATACCGTTCACCGGCGTCCCTCCCGTCCGCGCCTGAAACCCATGATCAGCCAGATGACCGCCAGCACTGCGGCCAGGGAAAACCAGGTCAGCGCGTAGTTCAGATGGGTGTTGCGCAGGTTGAGGTCGGGCCGTTCCGCGCGGGGCCATTCGCTGCCGTTCTCGGCGACCACGTACCATGCCGGCGCTTCCAGCCCGGACATCGCGGCCATGGCCGGGGGATCGACCGCGAACCAGGTGCGGCTCGCCGCGTCGGGTCCCGGCGTGAAGATGGTGTCGGGATCGGGCAGGCGCAGGACGCCGGTCACCGTCACCTCGCCGCGGGGCGGCTCGCCCGGCCGCGCCGCGGGATCGCGGAAGCGGCCCGGCACCCAGCCGCGCTCGACCATGACGACCTGGCCGTTGTCCCGCACCAGGGGTGTGAAGACGCGGTAGCCGATCTCGCCGTCTTCCGGCCTGCCGGCGCGATAGACCTCGCCCTCATGGCGGAACACGCCGCTCAGTTCGACGCGCCGGAAGCGCCATTCGGCCGGATCGGCGATCGCCTGGGGCAGGGGCCGTGCAGGCTGGCCCATGCGGGCGGCGATCTGCTCGATCAGGCCGGTCTTCCAGGCGCGCCGCTCCAGCTGCCAGTAGCCGAGACCGCAGAGCACGGCGAAGGCCATGGCGGCAAAGATCGTGAGCCAGAGAGAGGGACGAAAACGCAACGCGGCTGTCCTGCGGTTCTAGATATCGACGTCCTGCGTCGCCCGGTTGCGGAACTGCAGCGCGATCAGCAGCGCCTTGGCCGGACGCAGCAGGATGAGCGAGCCGCCGATCACGACCGGCAGCAGGTAGAGCGGATGGACCCAGACGGGCGGCGCGAAGCTGAACTCGACCCAGAGCGCCAGGGCCGCGGCGACCGCGCCGATGATGAAGATGATGAAGACCGCGGGGCCGTCGCCCG
Organism: Minwuia thermotolerans; assembly: GCF_002924445.1. NCBI lineage: Bacteria > Pseudomonadati > Pseudomonadota > Alphaproteobacteria > Minwuiales > Minwuiaceae > Minwuia > Minwuia thermotolerans. The sequence goes on along the minus strand of NZ_PIGG01000037.1, from coordinate 90,219 downwards.
AATCGACCTTCGAATAATCCAGGTCGCAGACGTCGCAGGCCCGCGCCACCTGCAGGAAACCGCTGTACAGCCGACCCTCCCCGCAGCGCGGACAGCGGCAGCCGAAGCCGGCCCGGAATGGCGAGACAAAGCCTTCTTCCATCATTCCGGGCCGGCGATCAGGCGATCACTGGTGGATGACGCCGCCGGAGCCGCCCCACCAGTAGATGCAGACGAACAGGAACAGCCAGACCACGTCCACGAAGTGCCAGTACCAGGCCGCCGCCTCGAAACCGAAATGGTGGTCGGGGCTGAAGTGGCCCTTGATCGCCCGCACCAGACAGACCAGCAGGAAGATGGTGCCGATCAGCACGTGGAAGCCGTGGAAGCCCGTCGCCATGAAGAAGGTCGAGGCGTAGATGCCGTCCCGGAAACCGAAGGGCGCATAGGCGTATTCATAGGCCTGCACGCAGGAGAACAGCGCCCCAAGCAGGACGGTGCAGATCAGCCCGTTGACCAGGCCCTTGCGGTCGCCCTCCCTGAGCGCGTGATGCGCCCAGGTCACCGTGGTGCCGGAGAGCAGCAGGATGACGGTATTGACGAAGGGCAGATGCCAGGGATCGAAGACTTCGATGCCCTGCGGCGGCCACTGCCCGCCGATCCCCTCATTGGGATAGAGCGCGGCGCCGAAGAAGGCCCAGAACCAGGCCACGAAGAACATCACTTCGGAGGCGATGAACAGGATCATGCCGTAGCGGTGGTGCAACTGGACGACCGGCGTGTGGTGGCCCTTGTGCTCGGCCTCGTCGATCACGTCCCGCCACCACACGATCATGGTGTAGATCACGCCGAGGAAGCCCACGGCGAAGACGATGACCGGGATGATCGAGCCATCGGTGTTGTGGCGCGGGATCGAGAGGATTCCGCCCACCGCCATGAGAAAGGCGGCGATGGCGCCGATGATCGGCCAGGGGCTCGGATCGACGAGATGGTAATCGTGGTTCTTGGCGTGAGCGTCAGCCATGCTCTCACTCCCTCCTTGCCGCGCCGTCCCCACCGGCGGCGCTGACCCTGCTGTCCGGCTCGCCCTTGGCGGGCTTCGCCTCGAAGAACGTGTACGAGAGCGTGATGGTGCGCACCTCGTCCGCGTTGGGATCCTGCTCGATGGCGGGATCGACATAGAACTGTACCGGCATGTCCGCGGACTCGCCGGGCGCGAGCGTCTGCTCGGTGAAGCAGAAGCACTCGATCTTGACGAAATACTGCCCGGCCTTCAGCGGCGCGACGTTGAAGCTCGCCGTGCCCGTGATGGTCCGGTCGGTCGGGTTGGTGGCGCGATAGAAGGCGAGCCCGGTCTCTCCGGTGCGCACCGTCATGCTGCGCTGCACGGGCCGGAAGGTCCAGGGCATGCCGCGCGCCAGGGTTGAATCGAACTCCACCTTCATCGTGGTCTCGCCCAGCATCTCCGACCCGGCCTCGGCCTGCTGGGTGGTGCCGGCGAAGCCCGTGACCCGGCAGAACAGGTCGTAGAGCGGCACGGCGGCGTAGGACAGGCCGACCATGCCCGCCACCATGGCGAGGCAGACGACGACGACCCGTCCGTTGCTGCGGCCGCTAGCGCTGGACACCGACATCCCCATTCATGACGGGCAGATCGCCCTGGCTCATCTTCACCAGCGAGCCGGCGAAGACCAGTCCCACGAAGGCCGCCAGCGCCAGCGCGACGGCCAGGTTGCGGCCGCGGCGGCGTTTCGCCTCCTGCTCGTTCAGCGGCTCGAAGCGGTCCATCAGGCCCACCCCGCCGCATGCTCGATCCCCAGCGCGGCGAACAGCGTGAAGAGATGCACGATGGAATAGCCGAACAGCCGCTTCGCGCCCTCGTAATAGCCCGTGGGCTGCCGCCAGACGACGGCGGCGAGGGCAATGAATACCAGGCTGCTCACCACGGCGACGGCAAGGTAGAGCGCGCCGCCGACGCCCAGCACCCAGGGCAGGATCGCCACCGGCGCCAGCAGGACCGCATAGACCAGGATCTGCCGCCGCGTCGCCGGCTCCCCCGCCACGACCGGCATCATCGGCACGCCCGCGCGGGCGTAGTCGCCGCTGCGGTAGAGCGCGAGCGCCCAGAAGTGCGGCGGCGTCCACAGGAAGATGATGGCGAACAGCGCCCACGCGCCCGGCGCGGCGAGGTCGCCCGTCGCCGCGGCCCAGCCGATCACCGGCGGAAACGCGCCCGCCGCGCCGCCGATGACGATATTCTGGGGCGTCAGCCGCTTCAGCCACATGGTGTAGATGACGGCGTAGAAGAAGATGGTGAAGGCCAGCATCGCCGCGGCCGCCAGGTTGACCAGCAGGCCCATGGTGAAGACCGATGCTGCGGCCAGGAACAGGCCGAAGACCAGCGCGTCTCCGCGTCCGACGAGCCCCGCCGGCACGGGCCGGGCGGCGGTGCGGGACATGACGGCGTCGATGTCGGCGTCGAACCACATGTTGATGGCGCCGGAGGCGCCGGCGCCGACGGCGATGCAGATCACCGCGATCAGCGCCGTGACCGGATGCACCGAGCCGGGCGCGGCCAGCAGGCTGACGGCGCTGGTGAATACCACCAGCGACATCACCCGCGGCTTGAGCAGACGCATGAAGTCGACCGCCCGGGCTTCCGTGGCCCGGGCGGCTTCGTTCTTCGCAGCATATGCGGCGTCGCTCATGGCGTTGCGGTCCTCAGCCCTGCTGACGCTCGCGGACCACCGGCAGGTCCTCGTACTGGTGGAACGGCGGCGGCGACGGCAGTTTCCACTCCAGGGTGGTGGCGCCCTCGCCCCACGGATTGTCGCCAACGCGGCGCTTGGCCATGTAGGCCTCGATCACGCCGAACAGGAAGACCAGCACGCCGACGCCGGAGAGATAGGCGCCCCAGGACGATATCTCGTTCCACGGCGCGAACTCCGCAGGATAGTCGGGGATGCGCCGCGGCATGCCCTGCAGGCCCAGGAAGTGCTGCGGGAAGAACAGCAGGTTCACGCCGATGAAGGTGACCCAGAAGTGCAGCTTGCCGACGAACTCGGAGTACATGTAGCCGGTCATCTTCGGGAACCAGTAGTACCAGGCGCCGAAGATCGCGAACACCGCGCCCATGGACAGCACGTAATGGAAGTGGGCCACGACGTAGTAGGTGTCGTGCAGGTAGTTGTCGAGACCGGCATTGGCCAGCACCACGCCGGTGACGCCGCCCAGGGTGAACAGGAAGATGAACCCGATCGCCCAGATCATCGGCGTGCGGAAGCTCATCGACCCGCCCCACATGGTCGCGATCCACGAGAAGATCTTGATGCCCGTGGGCACCGCGATGACCATCGTCGCAGCCGTGAAGTAGGCGCGCGCGTCGAGGCTGAGGCCCACCGTGTACATGTGGTGGGCCCAGACGACGAAGCCGACGACACCGATGGCGACCATGGCGTAGGCCATGCCGAGATAGCCGAAGACCGGCTTCTTCGAGAAGGTCGAGACGATATGGCTGATGATGCCGAAGGCCGGCAGGATCAGGATGTAGACCTCCGGATGGCCGAAGAACCAGAACAGATGCTGGAACAGGATCGGGTCGCCGCCCATCGAGGCCTCGAAGAAGGCGGTGCCGAAATTGCGGTCCGTCAGCAGCATGGTAATGGCGCCGGCCAGCACGGGCAGCGACAGCAGCAGCAGGAACGCCGTCACCAGCACAGCCCAGGCGAAGAGCGGCATGCGGTGCAGGGTCATGCCCGGCGCGCGCATGTTGAAGATGGTGGTGATGAAGTTGATCGCGCCCAGGATCGACGACGCGCCGGCCAGGTGCAGCGACAGGATGGCGAAGTCCATGGCCATGCCCGGATGGCCGAGCGACGACGAGAGCGGCGGATAGATCACCCAGCCGGTGCCGACGCCGTCGCCGCCGGGACCGCCGGGAACGAACATCGACAGCACCAGCAGTCCGAAGGACGGCGGCAGCAGCCAGAACGAGATGTTGTTCATCCGCGGAAAGGCCATGTCCGGCGCGCCGATCATCAGCGGCACGAACCAGTTGCCGAAGCCGCCGATCAGTGCCGGCATCACCATGAAGAAGATCATGATCAGGCCGTGGCCGGTGATCAGCACGTTGTAGAAGTGATGGTCGCCGCCGAGGATGTCCGCGCCCGGGCTCTGCAGCTCCATGCGGATCAGCATGGACATCACGCCGCCGATGATGCCCGCGATGACCGCGAAGATCAGGTACAGCGTGCCGATGTCCTTGTGGTTGGTCGAATAGACGAAGCGCTTCCAGCCCTTCGGGTTGCCGTGGGCGTCGACCGATTTGCCGAGATAGCTCATGTCTGGCTCACTTTCCTGACGAGAGGTTTCAGCGACGGCCGGACTGCGCGACCTTCAGGTCGCCGCCGTCCAGGCCCGCGGATTGCTGCTGCGCCCAGGCTTCGAACTCGTCCTTGCTGACGACCTCGACCATGATCGGCATGAAGCCGTGCAGCATGCCGCACAGCTCCGAGCACTGGCCGAAATAGGTGCCTTCCTTTTCGAAGTAGATGGGCAGCTCGTTCAGATGGCCGGGCCAGCCGTCGACCTTGCCGCCCGCGGCGGGCATGGCCCAGCTGTGGCCCACGTCGGCGGCAGTGACCTGGACCTTGATGTTGGTCCGGGCCGGCAGCACGACGACATTGTCGGTCTTCAGCAGGCGCAGCGCGGGGTCGTAGCCCTCCTCGCCCTCGTTGATCATGTTGGCCACGAAGGAGAAGCCGCCGTGGTCGGGATACTCGTACTCCCAGTACCACTGGTAGCCGGTCGCCTTCAGCGTCATCTCCGCGTCCTCGACCTCGTGGGTGTTGATCAGCAGCTTGAAGGACGGCACGGCGATGACCAGCAGGATCAGGATCGGGACGATGGTCCAGACGACCTCGACCAGCGTGTTGTGGGACGTCCGCGACGGCGTCGGGTTGGAGCGCTCGTTGTAGCGCACCATGACCCAGATCAGCAGACCCAGCACGAGCAGGGTGATCAGCGTGATGATGACCAGCAGGAGGTTATGGAAATCGACCATTTCCTCCATCAGGGGAGAGGCCGCCCCCTGCATGTTGAGTCCCCAGGGTTCCCCCTGGCCCAGCCGCCCCTCCTGGCCGAAGCCCGCCGTCGTCATCGACAAGAACGCCGCGATCGCGAGAAAGATCCGCATCATTTCCGTTCCGATCCTCGATACCTGTAACCCGTCCGCGGCGCCCCGGCCGCAGACCCCCCTTATAGCTGCGCCGGAACCTACCCTCCAAGCGAGCCGCGCCACAGGGGCGATAATGTCGCAATTGAAGCTGTACTATCCGGTTCCGGGCGCCGCCGGACCGTCGAGCGCCGAGCGGCCGGCGGCGACATGACCCGCCGCTTCCGCGCGCCCGCGCAGTTCCTTCGCCCACTTCCGGCTCTTGGCCGCCATGACCTCCGGCGGCACGCCGAGCTGGACCATGGCCGCGGCGCCGTTCGCCGTCTCCCGGTAGCTCTCGATCAGGCCGTCCTCGCCGAAGATGAAGATCGAGGTGCCTTCCAGCAGCACGTGATTGCCCGCGAAGGCCGGCATGGTGGAGATGAAGCTGAACAGATAGCGGGCATAGCCGGTGCGCCCGTCGCAGACCGGATCGATCATCTGCCAGCTGAAATCCTTCGCATCGCCCCAGAAATGGTTCGACAGCATGTGGGCGATTCGCTCGCGGCCCTCGAAGGGTCCGTAGATATAGTCGTGATAGACGCCGTCTTCGGCGAACAGGGCCGCCAGCCCCGCGCCGTCATTGGACTCCACCGCGTCGGTGAAGCGCTTCAGCACCTTGTCGAAATCCACCATCTGGCATCTCCCCCGGTCTTTCGGCCCATGCTACAGCAGGGTGACGCTGCGCCGCGACCGGAACATTTCCGAGTCGCATTTCCGGAACAGGCGCGAACGAAAGGGGACAGGCCGGTGAAGGCGGAACGAATCGGGGGGCGCCGATTCGTTCCCGCGCCGGCGAGCGAGGCCGGGGAGGGCCCGAAACGATGATATTCCGCGATCCGGTCCACATGACCGAAGAACTCGGCATGCTGCGCGACACCGTACGCCGCTTCGTCGCTGAGGAAGTGACGGGCAAGGGCGACGCCTGGGAGAAGGAGGGGCGCACGCCGAAGTCGGTGCTGAAGAAGCTGGGCGATCTCGGTCTGCTGGGCGTGCGCTATCCGGCCGAATACGGCGGCTCCGAACTCGACACCCTGGCCACCGTGGCGCTGCACGAGGAACTCGGCCGCTCCACCTATGGCGGCTTTCACGCCATGGTCTCGGTCCACACCGACATGGCCTCGCCGCATCTGGCCCGCTACGGCACCGACGAACAGAAGCAGAAGTACATGCCCGCCATCGTCGCCGGCGACATCCTGACCGCGGTCGCGGTGACCGAGCCCGGCGCGGGTTCCGACGTCGCCGGCATATCGACCAAGGCCGTGCGCGACGGCAATGGCTGGCGGCTCAACGGGCGCAAGATCTTCATCACCAACGGCGCCACCGCCGACGTGCTGTTCGTCGCGGCCAAGACCGACAGCTCGGTCAAGGGCAGCCGCGGCATCTCCATCTTCATCGTCGAGCGCGACACGCCGGGCTTCGAGACCGCGCGCACGCTCGACAAGACCGGCTGGCGCTCCTCGGACACCGCGGAACTGGTCTTCGAGGACGCACGCCTGCCCGCCGACGCCCTTCTGGGGCAGGAGAACCGGGGCTTCTACGCCATCATGGACAATTTCCAGAACGAGCGTCTGACCCTCGGCGCGGCCTCGGTGGGCATGGCCATGGCCGGGATCGAGCAGACGCTCGACTGGGTCAAGCAGCGCCGCGCCTTCGGCAACCCGCTGTGGGATCTCGGCGCGGTGCGCCAGCGCATGGCGAAGGCCGCCGCCGAAGTCGAGGCAGCACGGCAGCTGACCTGGCACGCGGCCTGGCTGGACGCGCAGGGCCTCGACTGCACGCGCGAGGTCTCTATGGTGAAGGCGCTGACCGGCGACATGGTCAACCACGTGCTCTACGAGTGCACGCAGTTCTTCGGCGGCATGGGCTTCATGACCGAGAACCCGGTCGAGCGCATGTACCGGGATGCGCGGGTGATGTCGATCGGCGGCGGCGCTTCCGAGGTGATGCTGGAGGAGGTGGCGAAGCGGCTCTGATCAGCGCTCGCCGCCCAGTCCCAGCACGTCGACCATGCCATAGAGGCCGGGCGGGCGCCCTTCGGTCCACATCGCGGCCCGCACCGCGCCGGCGGCGAAGATGGCGCGATCGGTCGCGGTGTGGCTGAGCGTCACCCGTTCGTTGTCGGTGGCGAAGATGATCGAATGCTCGCCCACGACATTGCCGCCGCGCAGCGCCGCATAGCCGATCTGACCCTTCTTCCGCGCGCCCGTATGGCCGTAGCGCCCGCCCACGGCGACCTTGTCGTGGTCCTGTCCCCGGCCCTCGGCGGCGGCCCGGCCCAGCATCAGCGCGGTGCCGGAGGGCGCGTCGATCTTCCAGCGATGGTGCATCTCCACCACCTCCACGTCCCAGTCGAGGCCGAGGGCGGCGGCGACCTGCTTTGCGGTCTGCATCAGCAGGTTGACGCCGAGCGACATGTTGCCCGCCTGGACCACGGCGACCTTCTCCGCCGCGCGTTCGATCCCGGCCTGCTGGTCCTTCGACAGCCCTGTGGTGCCGATCACCATCGCGCAGCCGGTCTCGGCGGCGGCCTTCGCGTTGGCGACCGTCGCCTCGGGCACGGTGAAGTCGATGACCACGTCGGCGGCGCCGAAAACCGCGGCCGGGTCGTCGGAGACGGTGACGCCGACCGGCTCCAGCCCGGCCAGCCGCCCGAGGTCCTCGCCGACCGCGGCGGCGCCCTTCGCCTCCAGCCCGCCGGCGATTTCCGCGCCCTCGGTTTCGCTCACCTGCTTCAGCAGCATCCGTCCCATGCGCCCGGCGGCGCCCGCAATTGCGATCCTCATGCTTCCCTCCGGCTTCCGCCCTGACGTGAAAGGCCATAAACTCACGGCCATGCATTTGAAATCAAGCTGGATGGACGCGGCCGCCACCGGCCGCCTGCGCGAGCACGCGGCCCGCAACCTGGCGGGCTTCGAGCGGACGCCGCCGAACCGGGAGCCGGCCAAGCGCGCCGCAGTCGCCTGCCTCATCACCCATGACGATGACGGCATTCCCTGTTTCGTCATCACCCGGCGCTCCTCGAAGCTTTCCAGCCACAAGGGGCAATGGGCCCTGCCCGGCGGCCGGATCGACCCCGGCGAGAGCGTGATCGAGGCGGCGCTGCGCGAGGTGCGGGAGGAAATCGGCCTGCACATTCCCGATGCGGACGTGCTGGGCCGGCTCGACGACTACGTCACCCGCTCGGGCTACTGCATCGCCCCGGTCGTGGCCTGGGCGGGGGAGCGCCCGGCCTTCACGCTCAACCCGGCGGAGGTGCAGGAGCTGCACATGCTGCCGCTGGCGGACCTGGACCGGGAGGACTCGCCGCAGTTCGTGGAGATTCCCGAAAGCGACCGGCCGGTGATCCGCCTGCCGCTGATGGACAACCTGATCCACGCGCCGACGGCGGCCGTGCTCTACCAGTTCCGGGAGGCGGCGCTGCACGGGCGCCCCACCCGCGTCGCCCATTACGAACAGCCGGTCTTCGCCTGGAAATAGGAGGGCGGCGGACGGATGCCAGGCTCCCGGCGGGCCTTGCGCGCCCACTCCTCCGCTCTTGAACGCAGCCCGGTTCCGACACTAGATGATGTACGTACATTCTGGCGCTGCGCGCCGCGTTCCCCCGACCTCCACGAAATCAGGATCTTCATGCCCGACACCGCCCGCACCGCCGACGACGCCCTCGAACTGCTGGACGACCTGCTGAAACGGGCGCTGGCCCACGGGGCCGACGCCGCCGACGCGGTGATGATCCAGAGCGATTCGGTCGGCGCCTCCTGGCGCATGGGCAAGCCCGAAGACCTGGAGCGCTCCGAAAGCCGCGATGTCGGCCTGCGCGTGATCCGGGGGAAGAAGCAGGCGACCGTCGCCTCGACCGACCTGAAGCCGTCCATGCTGGAGGAACTGGCCGAGCGCGCCAACGCCATGGCCAGCGTCAGCCCCGACGACCAGTGGTGCGGGCTGGCCGACAGCGCGCTCTACGCCCGGGAGGTGCCGGACCTGGACCTGGACGACCATCCCGACCCCGATCCGGAAAGGCTGATCCAGCGCGCCCGCGCGGCGGAGGAGGCGGCGCTGGCCGTCGACGGCGTCAAGCAGTCGGAGGGCGGCAGCGCCGGCATGGCCCGCACGCGCATGGCGCTCGCCATCCGCGGCGGCGACCGGCCCTTCGCCGCCAGCTACACCACCTCCAGCCATTCGGTGTCATGCTCGGTCATCGCCGAGGATGCGCAGGGCCACATGGAGCGCGACTACGATTTCTCCTCGGCGCGCCATTTCGCGGACCTGGCGAGCCCCGAAGAGGTCGGCCGGCAGGCGGCGCTGAACACGGTGCGCCGGGTCGGCTCCCGCAAGATGGGCTCCAACAGGCTGCCCGTGGTCTTCGACCCGCGTGTCGCCAACGGCCTGCTGGGCCACTTCGCCGCCGCCATCAACGGCACGGCGATCGCGCGCGGCACGTCGTTCCTGAAGAACCGCATGGGCGAACGGGTCTTCGCCGAGGGCATCCGCGTGGTCGACGACCCGCTGCGCCCGCGGGGCCTGCGCTCCCGCCCGGTGGACGGGGAAGGCGTCGCCGTCCGCCGCACCGACCTGATCGAGGACGGGATACTGAAGACCTGGATGCTGGACAGCGCCACGGCGCGCCAGCTCGGCCTGCAGACCACCGGCCATGCCGGCCGCGGGGCGGGAAGCTCGCCCTCGCCCGGGCCCAGCAATCTCTACCTGGAGCCGGGCGAGGTCTCGCCCGAGGAACTGATCGCCGACATCACCGAAGGCTTCTACGTCACCGAGCTGATCGGCTTCGGCGTCAACGGGGTCACCGGCGACTACAGCCGGGGCGCCGCCGGGTTCTGGATCGAGAACGGCCGGATCGGCTTCCCGGTCTCGGAAATGACGGTCGCCGGCAATCTGAAGGACATGTTCCTGAAGCTCCGGCCCGCCAGCGACCTGGTCTTCCGCTATGGCGCCAACGCGCCCACCGTCCGCATCGACGGCATGACCGTGGCCGGGAACTGACGCGCGTGAGCAACCGGGAGCTACGGGCCGATCACAGCCTGCTGATGTCGACGGTCCGCCAGGCCGGCGCGCTGGCGCTCGAATTCTTCGATACCGATCTCAAGACCTGGGACAAGGGCGGCGACAACCCGGTCACCGAGGCCGACATCGCCGTCGACGACCTGCTGCGCACGAAACTGACCGCGGCCCGGCCCGACTATGGCTGGCTCTCCGAGGAGACCGCCGACGATCTCGGCCGGCTGGAGAAGCGCCGGGTCTGGATCGCCGATCCGATCGACGGCACCCGCGCCTTCATGCGCCGCGTGCCCGAGTTCACCGTCTGCGTCGCCCTGGTCGAGGACGGCCTGCCCATCCTCGGCGCCGTCTACAATCCGGCCAAGGACGAGTTCTTCGAGGCCGCCCTGGGCGGCGGGGCGCGCCTCAACGGCCGCCGCATCCGCCCCTCCGAACAGCACGACGCCGGCGAGGCGCACTTCCTCACCGCCCGGCGCAACATGACCTATTTCGACTGGCCGAAACACGGCGACGACATGAAGTGCACCTGGATGAACTCCATCGCCTACCGCATGGCGCTGGTGGCCTGCGGGCGCTTCGACGCGGCGATCTCCATGGCCGGCAAGCACGACTGGGACATCGCCGCCGCCGACCTGATCCTCACCGAGGCCGGCGCGCGCTGCACCACCACGAAGGACCTGACGTTCCGCTACAATCAGGAACGTCCGCGCCATCCCAACGTCATCGCCTCGGGGCCGAACCTCCACGACGAGCTGCTGCGCGTCCTGGGATAGGCTGCAACCACCCTCTCCCGACCCGCTGACGCGGGCCACCCTCCCCCTTCGGGAAGGGGGAGGACAGGGAGGGGGATGCGCCGGCGCCTGATTGAATCGCCACTGGAGGTTCGGTGTCATGCCCGCCTTCCTGCGGGCATCCGGTCAATCCATCGACTTGCGGCGAAGCCGCTCCGGCCCCCCGCACAGGGGCGGGCGCGAAAAGCCGGGTGGGCGGCGATTCCGTCAGAAAGCCGCGCTGTCTGGATCGGGCGCCGCACGGGCGCGCCCGGTGGCCGCGGCGTTCAGCCCTGCGGCTGCTTCACGTAGCGCAGATAGGGCTTCACCGTCTTCCAGCCGTCGGGGAACTTGTCCTTCGCCGCCTCGTCGGAGACCGCGGGGACGATGATGCAGTCCTCGCCGGACTTCCAGTCCACCGGGGTCGCGACCTGGTGTTTCGCGGTGAGCTGCATGGAATCGATGACCCGCAGGATCTCAGCGAAGTTCCGCCCCGTCGCCATGGGATAGGTCAGGACCAGCTTCACCTTCTTGTCGGGGCCGATGACGTAGACGGAGCGGATGGTCTGGTTGTCGGCGGCCGTACGGTCCTTCGCCGGCCCCGAGGCTTCCGGATGGATCATGTCGTAGAGCTTGGCGACCTTCATGTCCTCGTCGCCCAGCATCGGGAAGTTGGGCGCCGTGCCCTGGGTCTCCGCGATGTCCTTCGACCAGGCCTTGTGGTCGTCGACCGAATCCACGCTGAGGCCGATCAGCTTGACGTTGCGCTTGTCGAATTCCGGCTTCAGCCGCGCCGCCGCGCCGAGCTCGGTGGTGCAGACGGGCGTGAAGTCCTTCGGATGGGAGAACAGCACCGCCCAGCTGTCGCCGATCCAGTCGTGAAAGCTGATCTCGCCCTCGGTCGAGTTCTGCTTGAAGTCGGGGGCTTCCTCGCCAATGCGCAGGCCCATCGCGTTCCTCCACGTTCGTGATGTGTGAATTCGGAAGTTTAACACATAGAGCGCTGTCTTCCTGTGACAATACGGAAGGCGACCGGAATCTGCGGCGTGGTTTACGCGGGCTTAAGAATAGGCGGGTAGCTATGCTGGGTTCGCGCCAGACAGGGGAGCTCCCAGCTGCGATGACCAGCCAGAACGACCGCCCTGCGCCGGCGCCGGCCGAGAGCGCGTCCCGCTCCGCGGCCGAGGAGGCGCAGCGGTTCCGGGACTTCGCGGAGGCGGCGTCGAACTGGTTCTGGGAAATGGATTCCGGACTTCGCTTCTGCTGGTTCTCCGACAGTTTCGAACGGATCTCGGGCGTGCCGCAATCGCACCTGCTGGGCCGCTCGCGGCGCGACATGCTGGCGCTCGCCGATCCGGTCACCGACGAGATCACCAGCCTGCAGGACTGGTGGGACCACATCGCGGTGCTGGAAGCGCACCGGCCATTCCGCAATTTCATCCATCCGCGCATCCATCCGGACGGCCACAAGGTCTACCTGTCGATCAGCGGCAAGCCGATCTTCGACGCGGCGGGACGCTTCGCCGGCTATCGCGGCACCGGCGCCGACATCACCGACCGCATCGAGATCGAGCGCCGGCTGCGCGAGGCGAAGGAGATGGCGGAGGTCGCCGACCGCGCCAAGTCGCGCTTCCTGGCGACGATGAGCCACGAGCTGCGCACGCCGCTCAACGCCATCATCGGTTTTGCCGAGATCATGGACGGGCAGCGCTTCGGCCCGATGGGCGAGCCGCGCTATCAGGGCTATGCGCGCGACATCCTGTCGTCGGGCCGGCACCTGCTGGCGATCATCAATGACATCCTGGATCTCGCCCGTCTGGACGCCGCGCAGATGGAGCTGGACGACGCCTGGATGCCGGTGGAAGAGGTGATGGACGACGCCGGCCGCCACATTGCGCCGGTCGCGGCCGCCGCGGGGATCAGGCTGCGTCTGGTGGCTCCGGAAGCCGCCGCCGAAGTTCTGGCGGACCAGCGGCGCATGCGCCAGGTGCTGCTGAACCTGCTGTCGAACGCGGTCAAGTTCTCGCCGCGCGGCGGCGTCGTCACCCTGGCCTGGCGTCCGGACGGGCCGCGCGGGCCGGCCCTGGTGGTGACCGATCCGGGGCCCGGCATGACGGAAGACGAGATCCGTCAGGCGGTGGAGCCCTTCAGCCAGATCGCCCATCACCGCACCCGCCATCACGAGGGCACGGGGCTGGGCCTTTCGCTGGCGCGGCGGCTGTGCGAACTGCACGGCGCGCGCCTGGAGCTGGAGAGCGCGCCCGGCGAGGGCCTCACCGCGAGCATCGTGCTGCCCGGGAACCGGGTGCGGCGCGGCAACGCCTGAGCGGCGCCCCGGCCGGTTTCAGTTCAGCGCGGCGCCATGCGGATGGCGCCGTCCAGGCGGATGGTCTCGCCGTTCAGCATCTGGTTCTCGATGATGGTGCGGGCCATGTGGGCGTATTCCGACGGATCGCCGAGGCGCTTCGGGAACGGCACGGAGGCGGCCAGCGCGTCCTTGACGTTGTCCGGCAGGCTGGCCAGCAGCGGCGTCATGAACAGGCCCGGCGCGATGGTGCAAACGCGGATGCCGTCATTCATCAGGTCGCGCGCGATCGGCAGGGTCATCCCGACAATGCCGCCCTTCGAGGCCGAATAGGCCGCCTGGCCGATCTGGCCGTCGAAGGCCGCGACCGATGCGGTGTTGACGATGACGCCGCGGTCGCCGTTCTCGTCCGGCTCGCCGGCCGCCATCTCGGTGGCGGCCAGTCGGATGCAGTTGAAGGTGCCGATCAGGTTGACGTCGATGACCTTCCTGAAGGCGTCGAGCGGATGCGGCGTCCCCTTCGAGGTGGTCTTGGTCGCCGTGCCGATGCCGGCGCAGTTGATCAGCACCCGGCAGGGCCCGTGGGCATCGCTGGCGGTCTTGAACGCGGCCTCGGCGGAAGCCTCGTCGGCGACGTTGCACTTCGCGAACACGCCGCCGATCTCGCCGGCGATCTTGTTGCCCAGATCCTCGTTGAGATCGAAGATCGTCACCTTCGCGCCGGCGGAAGCCAGCTCGCGCGCCGTGGCGCCGCCAAGACCGGAAGCGCCGCCCGTGACGACGACCGCTGCACCCTTCAGTTTCATTGTCTCTCCCCCCGCGCCAGGACGGCGCCGCTGTCTGGAATGGTCGCCGTCATTAATCACAAGTCGCCGGGGCGCGCAAACCCCGCCGTGCGAGTGTCCCGGCCGCATCCGGGCCGAGTTCCCTTGCGGAATGCTCCGCCGCCGCGTAAAAGCGCGCGGTCGTAACGCAATCTCAACGCTCGGGCCGGTAGAACCGGCATTGGGGGGATCGGCGCCATCGGGCGCGGGCGAAGCCACCGGACATCGCGACCGGATGGCCTGGGCAGCATTGGAATCGAACCATGCCACTGGCATCGTGGAAGAGAAGCTCGGTTCGCTCGCTCTCCATCTGGTTCGTCGCGCTGAGCACCATCACCCTGGCTGTCGCGGTCACGCTGTCCTTCCTGCTGATCCACCTTCAGGATCGCAATTCCCGCTCCGTCTCGGAAAGCCTCGTGCGCGGCGACATCGACCGCCGGATGAGGGAGCTGAACCAGCTTCTGCTCGATTACGGCTACTGGGACCAGGCGGTCGCCAACATCGTCCACGACTTCGACCCGGAATGGATCGACAGCGAGTTCGGCGAGTATCTCCACCGCCAGGGCGGCATCGATGTCGTCCAGGTGGTGGACGGCCAGGACCGCACCGTGCTGCGCGTGACCGCCGGCGTGCGTCAGGATCCGGCCGCGGCGGCGGCCCCCGGACCGGACCGGATGGCGCTCGCGCGGGCGGCGCGGGCGAGCGCGGACGACGCCGAGCCCGAACCGGCCGCCGGCTTCACCTTCGAGGACGGCGCACTGTCGATGACGGCGGCGCTCAGGATGACAAGTTACGACGCCGAGAACGACTACAGCACCGACCACGTTCTGCTGTTCTCGCGCCTCGTGGACGAGGAGATGCTGGCGAGCCTGGAGGCCGCCAACCTGGTCCGGAACATGCGCATTTCCCGGCAACCGGCGGAAGGCGCCGAGACCTCCATCCCTCTCGCCCACTACGGCGCCGGCGCCGACCCCCATCTGATCTGGCGACCGGCCCTGCCCGGCCGGCGCATGATTCCGGCCGCAATCATCGGCCTGACGGTCTTCGCCTGCGTGCTGGCGGTCATCGGATTCGTCTTCGCCCGGCAGCTCGGCGCCCATGCGCGCCAGCTGACCGAGGCCCGCGCCGCCGCCGAAGCGGCCAACCGCATGAAGTCCGATTTCCTCGCCGGCATGAGTCACGAGCTGCGCACGCCGCTCAACGCCGTCATCGGCTTCTCCGACATCATCAGGAACCAGTATCTCGGGCCGGTCGGCAATCCGCGCTATCTGGAATATGCAGGCGACATCCGCGAATCGGGGGCGCATCTGCTCTCGCTGGTCGACGATCTGCTGGACCTCTCCAGGATCGAGGCCGGCAAACTGGAACTCCGCTCGGAACCGCTCGACCTGGAGGACCTGACCCGTCAGGCCATCCGCTTGGTCGGCCATCTGGCCGAAGAGAAGGACATCGAGCTGAGCTGGTCCGCCGACGACGACGCGAAGACGGGACAGGGCGACGCCAAGGCGGTGCGCCAGATCCTGGTGAACCTTCTCAACAATGCCCTGAAGTTCACGCCCGAGGGCGGCCGCGTGCGTTGCGCCATCACCCGCACCGGCCCCGCGGCGATCGAGATCGCCATCAGCGACAACGGCATCGGCATCGGCGAGACCGACATCCCGCGTGTCCTGGAGCCGTTCGTGCAGGTCGACGCCGTCGCCGACGGCAAGCTGCGCGGCACGGGGCTGGGGCTGCCGCTGGCGCAAAGGCTGGCCGTATTGATGGGCGGCACGCTGCGGCTGGAGAGCGAACTGGGCGCCGGCACGACGGTGCGGGTCGGCCTGCCCGCCGCCGAGGCCGGCTCCGGCGAACGCGGCCAGACAGCCGCCCACAGCGCCTGAACGCAGCCGCCGCCGTCAGCCGCCGCGGGCGGCCTGGGGCGGTCCCTCCCGCACCGTCTCCGGCGACGAGCCGCCGGCCGGCCCGTCGAAGGTCGCGGTCGTCGGGCGCGAGCCCGGTTTCAGACGGGCCTCGCGGCGGGCGATGTAGATGGTCGACGCCACGATGATCAGCGCGCCGGCGACGGTCCACAGATCCGGGATCTCGCCGAACACCAGGAAGCCGGCGACCCCGGCGTAGATCAGGCGGCTGTAGTCGAACGGCGTCACCGCGGTCGCCTCGCCGGCCGAGTAGCCCCGGATCAGCATGGACTGGCCGATGGTGCCGCAGACTGCCAACGCCACCAGCATCAGGAAGACCTCCAGGCTGGGCATGCGCCAGTAGACCAGCGCCGGGGCCAGCGTGACCACGCTCAGGATCAGGCTGGACCAGAACACCATGGTGTTCGGCGAATCCGTGCGCGAGAGGATCTTGATGAAGATCGTGATCACCGCGACCAGCGCCGCCGCGCCCAGGGCGATGAAGGCCACGGGATCGGTCTCTCCGCCGGGCCGGAGCATGACGATGACGCCGCCGAAGCCAACGATGGTGGCGACGGTGCGCCGGAGCCGGATCGTCTCCCCCAGGAACAGCACCGCCAGCGGGATCAGGAACAGCGGCTTGGTGAAGCTGAGTGCAGTGACGTCGGCCAGCGGCAGGTGCGCGACCGAGTAGAACATGGCGAGCAGCACCACGCCGCCGATCAGCCCGCGCACCAGGTGCATGCCCGGGCGGGTGGTGCGGACGCCGGACAGGCCGGTGCGGAGTGCGAAGGGCACGATCACCAGCAGGCCGAAGAAGGCGCGGAAGAAGGCGACCTGGAACGGGTGCAGTTCCTCACTGGCCAGCTTGATGAACACGCCCATGGCCGACAGGAACACGCCGGCCATCAGCAGCCAGAGCGCGCCGCGGACATTGTCGGGCAGCGAATTGAACTTGTCGGTCACGCGGACTCGCGGTGAAAGGGTAACGGTCGCTGACCCTTAAACCATGAAGCGGTTGAGGACACGTGAAGAAGCCGCATGGGGCCTGCGCGGTTCCGGCGGCGGAACGTCGTCTGTTCCGCCCGCCGGAGCGGCGGCCGCCGGGTCACAGACCGCGGGCAATGATCTCCTTCATGATCTCGTTGGTGCCGGCGTAGATGCGCTGGACGCGGGCGTCGGCGTACATGCGGCTGATCGGATATTCGGTCATGAAACCATAGCCGCCGAAGAGCTGCAGGCACTCGTCGATCATCCGGTTCTGCATGTCCGAGGTCCACCACTTGGCCATCGACGCGGTCTCGGCGTCGAGCTCCTCGCGCAGCAGCTTCGCCATGCAGTCGTCGACGAAGGCGCGGGCGACGCGGGCGTGGGTCTTCACCTCGGCCAGCTTGAAGCGGGTGTTCTGGAACTCGATCAGCGGCTGGCCGAAGGCCTTGCGCTCCTTGCAGTACTCGACCGTCAGATCCAGCGCGGTCTCGATCGCCTGGGCGGCCGAGATGGCGACCTGCAGCCGCTCCCAGGCCAGTTCCTGCATCAGGTACTGGAAGCCCTTGCCCTCCTCGCCGAGGATGCGGTCGGCGGGAATGCGGACATTGTCGAAGAACAGTTCCGAGGTGTCCTGCGCCTTCAGCCCCAGCTTCTTCAGCCGCCGGCCCTTGTCGAAGCCCTCGTCGCCGCGCTCCAGCATCACCAGCGAGGTGCCCTTGGCGCCCTTGCTGGGATCGGTCTTGGCGACGACGATGACCACGTCGGCGTGCCAGCCATTGGTGATGAAGGTCTTCTGGCCGTTGACCACCAGCTCGTTGCCGTCCTTCAGCGCCGTGGTCTTGACGCCCTGCAGGTCGGAGCCCGTACCCGGCTCCGACATGGCGATGGCGCCGATCATCTCGCCGCTCGCCATCTTCGGCAGGTACTTCTTCTTCTGCTCCTCGGAGCCGTAGCGCAGGATGTAGGGGGCGACGATCTCGTTGTGCAGGCCAAAGCCGAGGCCGGTCAGGTTCAGCTTCTGCACTTCCTCGAACAGGATCATCGAATAGAGCCTGTCCGCGCCGGAGCCGCCGTATTCCTCGGGCATCGACATGCACAGGAAGCCCAGCTCGCCCGCGCGCTCCCAGGCGTCGCGGTCGACATAGCCCTGCTCCTCCCACTTCTCGTGGCGCGGCGCCAGTTCCTCGGCCAGGAACCTGTGCATGGAGCGGCGGAAGATCTCGTGATCCTCGGTGAACAGCTCGCGCGGCTGGCCCATCGTCATCTCTCCCCGGTATGGCGTGGTCTCTGGCGTCCCGTTATAGCGCAGGCCGTCGGGCCGTCACTTGGCGAATTTCGTCTCGGGCCGCGCCTCGGTCTTGCCGTCGACGGCGATGTCGACCTTTTCATTGAAGAAGCAGAGCAGGCCGCGGATCGGCGCCGCCTCCCGCACCGGGCTCTCGTAGCTCCAGACCAGGTCCTCGTACCGGACCCCGCCGACATCGACGTGGTAATAGCTCGCCTCGCCCTTGTAGGGGCAGGCCGTGCGCCGGTTCGACGGCGTCAGCGCCGCGGTGACGTCGTCGCGCGGAATGTAGTACCGCGTCGGCAGGCCGGTCTCGAACAGGAACTGCGCGCGGTTCGTCTTCGCCAGCGTCTCGCCGTCCAGCGAAACCTCGACCGTGCGCGAGGACGGCAGGATGTCGACGCGGACATGCGGGTCGCGCGGATGGACGAAGATCTGCTCGTCCTCCTCGAACCAGCGGTCCATCTTCTTCCAGTAGAAGGCCCCGTAGCCGGCCAGCTCGGGCACCGCGCTGATCGGCTCCGGATAGGACCAGACGGCGTTTTCCGCGCGCTTCTCGCCGACCACCACGTCCCAGTAGACCGCATCGCCCTTGAACGGGCAGTGGGTCGAATGTTCGGAGCGGTGCAGGAACTCCGCCCGGATGTCCTCCAGGGGGATGTAGTAGACCGGCGGGATCGGCGGTTCGTAGAGGTAGATCGCGCCGGTGGTGTCGGCGACGGTCTCGCCGTTGAACTCGACGCGGATGCGCTTGCAGCAGGGCTCGGTGCTGACGCGGTGCGGCGCGGTGTCGGCCATGGCTCGCTCTCCCGGAATGGATGTCTTGCCGGAATGGTAGCGCAGCTGTGCGCGGGGTCGAGAGGGAGGTAGCGGCGCCGGCCTTGCCGCCTGGATTCCGGGCAGGTCCCGGCTCGCGCCCCACGCCGTTCGCCTTGGCGGGGATGACACCTTTGTTTGGGCGACCCCTGGTGTCATCCCGGGCGAAGCGCAGCGGAGACCCGGAACCTCAGCTCGGCCTCAGCGCCGCCTCTACCCCGGCGGCGATGTCGAACAGCTCCCGGTCCAGACCGTTGTGGCCCATCAGCATGAGCCCGACCGGGGCTTCGCCAGGTTCGTGGCAGGGCAGGCTGATCGACGGGCGGTCGAGGAAGTTGGCGACCGACGGGTTGCGCAGGCAGAGCAGGTTGAGCCGGGCATAACTCTCGTCGTCCTCGAATGCGGAGAAGGGCGGCGGGACGATGGGCACCGTCGGCATCAGCACGGCGTCGAAGCCGCCCATGGACTGGGCGCTGGCCGCCTGCATGGCGCTGCGCGCGTGCATCAGGTCGATATAGTCGGCCGCCGAGATCATCGCGCCCCGCTCGATCCGGGAGATGACGCGCGGGTCGTAGAGCCCGCCCTTGTCGGCGATCAGCGTCCGGTGCCAGGCCCAGGCGTCGGCGGCGGCGAAACCGCCGGCGGCGTTGAGCGCGGGCAGGGCGTCGATCTCGGGGAAGGCCGTCTCCACCACCGCCGCGCCGGCGTCGCGGAGCCGCTTCAGCGCGGCCTCGTAGCCGGCGGCGACGGTACCGTCCATGTCGACGGTGACATAGTTGGTCATGGCCGCCAGCCTGAGCCCGTCCGCCGGCCGCGCCATCGCCCCGGCGCCGGGACCGCCGGCCATGATGTCGTCCAGGATGGCGCAGCAGCCGACCGAGTTGCCCAGCGGGCCGACGGAATCCAGCGAATGCGAGAGCGGCGTCGCGCCGGCGCGCGGAATCCGCGCCATGGTCGGCTTGAAACCGGTGATGCCGCAGAACGCCGCGGGGATGCGGCAGGAGCCGCCGGTGTCGGTGCCGATGGTGGCCGCGGCCATGCGGTCGGCGACGCTCACCGCCCCGCCCGAGGTGGAGCCGCCGGGAATGCGGCCCGTCGCCCGGTCCCAGGGCGCGGCGGGCGTGCCGTAATGCGGGTTGAGCCCGAGGCCCGAATAGGCGAACTCGGTCATCACCGTGCGGCCGGTGATCACGAAACCCGCACGCCGCAGCCGGTCGACGATGGGCGCATCCAGGTCCGCAGGCGCCGCGTCGGCCAGCGCCTTCGATCCGGCGGTGGTGACGCGGCCGGCCTCGTCGAACAGGTCCTTGATCGAGATCGGAATGCCGGCGAAGGGCCTGGCCTCCCGCCCCGCCTTGCGCAGCCCGTCGAGGGCCGCCGCCTCGGCCCTGGCGCGGTCGGCATATACCTGCATGAAGGCCGTCGGCCCCTCGCCCTCGGCGCTCGCCGCCAGCGCCCGGCCGGTCAGTTCCGCGCTCGTCGTCCGCCCCGCCGCCAGCGCTTCGGCCAGCGCGGTCAATCCTGTCTCGAGCATGCGCGCGCCCCCTTCCCCTGAATGCCGCCTGCCCGGTACAATAGGCGGACGCTTGGGGAGAACAACATCATGGATCTGACACTGACACCGGAGGACCGGGCCTTCCGCGACGAGGTGCGGGCGTTCCTGGCCGAGAACCTGACCGAGGAGATGCGGGAGGCCGGGCGGCTGACCTGCGGTCCGTTCGCGGAGTTCGAATACGGCCAGCGCTGGTTCGAGACCCTGGCGAAGCGCGGCTGGTCGGCGCCGGCCTGGCCGAAGGAATATGGCGGGCCCGGCTGGACGGCGATCCAGCGCTACATCTTCGACGTCGAATCCGCCGCCGCCAGCGCCCCGGCCTTCTCCATCATGGGCACCCGCATGGTAGGCCCCGTGGTGATGAAATACGGCACCGACGAGCAGAAGCAGAAGTACCTGCCGCGCATCCTCTCCGGCGAGGACGTCTGGTGCCAGGGCTATTCCGAGCCGGGCTCCGGCTCCGACCTCGCCAGCCTGAAGACGCGCGCGGTGCGCGACGGCGACGACTACGTCATCAACGGCTCCAAGATCTGGACCACTTTCGCCCACCACGCCAACCGCATGTTCTGCCTGGTGCGCACCTCGAACGAGGGCAAGCCGCAGGAGGGCATCAGCTTCGTCCTGATCGACGATTTCGACGCGCCGGGGATCACCGTGGAGCCGATCATCCTGATGTCGGGCGACCACGACGTGAACCAGGTCTTCTTCGAGGATGTGCGCGTGCCGGTGGCCAACCGCGTCGGCCCGGAGAACGAGGGCTGGACGGTGGCCAAGTACCTGCTGGAGTTCGAGCGCGGCGGCGACACCTACAGCCCCGGTCTGCACGCCCACATCGCACACCTGAAGCGGGTCGCGGCGGCCGAGCGCGGCGATGACGGCGGCCGGCTGATCGACGATCCGGGCTTCCGCCGGCGCATCGCCGACGCCGAATGCGACATCATCGCGCTGGAGCATGTGGAGAAGCAGATCCTCTGCGATCTGGCCGCCGGCCGCCAGCCCGGTCCCGCCTCCTCGATGATGAAGGTGGTGGGCTCGGAGACGCTGCAGAAGGCCGCGGGGCTGACCGCGGAGGCCGTGGGCTACTACGCCTGGCCGGACCAGAAGCCGGCGCGCCATGTCGGCTCCAACGCGCCGGCCGTGGGCCCGGACCACGCCATGACCGCCCTGCCCTCGCACCTCAATCACCGCGCCGCGACGATCTATGGCGGCTCCAACGAGGTCCAGCGCAACATCATGGCCAAGCTGGTGCTGGGGCTTTAGGAACGCCTGCAGTCCGCGCGCCCTTCCGGGGTCAGACGAAGACCCCGTGCGGATCAGGCGGATCCTCGGCCTGGCTGGGCCAGAAGAACAGCGTGAGCATCGCCAGCAGCCCGATCACCGGCACGGCCATGGCGAAGGCCAGCGCCCGGCTGCCGATCGCGTCCCGGCTGCGCCGCGCGGCGATGCGGAAGTAGAACCAGCCCACCACCGCCATCAGCAGCAGTGAGACGATGGTGACGGTCAGGCCGATATTCGGCGCCCAGTGCGCTGCGGCATACTCGGCCAATCGCTCCAGCAACCCCCCGACGATCCACGCCGCCACGGTCAGCCCGAAGAACGCGGCCCGCGGCATGCGCTGGCCGGAGCGCTCCGTCGCCACCGCGACCACCGCGACTCCGATCAACGCCACGACCGGCGCCCAGATCCAGATCCCTTCCATCACTGCCTCCGTGAACACATCTTTTCCGTGAACATTGAAACATGAACGCTACCTGACGTCCAGTTTTGTTCATGGCGCGTTCACGCAGAGGGGAGGCAAGGGGATGGGCCCGTCGGTTGGTCCACTGGCCTGAAGGAGTCAGAAGACCCGCCGGCCGGCCGGACAGGTTGGCGCGCAGGGGATGGGCCGGTCGGCCTGCGCGCCTTCTGTCGAAGTTCTGTGCCGCGCCCCGTGCCGGCCGAGCCAACCCACGGGACAAGAGAGATATGGAGGACGGCGGGATGGCCGGCCCAGCCATCCCCATCCCGCCTGCTTCGACCTAGTTCTTCGACTTGTCGACCAGCGCCTTCTCGGAAATCCACGGCATCATGGCGCGGAGCTTCTCGCCCACATCTTCGATCGGGTGCTGGGCGTTCCTGGCGCGGGTCGCCTTGAAGCTGGTCTGGTTGACCTTGTTCTCCAGCATCCATTCGCGGGTGAACTTGCCCGACTGGATATCGTCCAGCACGCGGCGCATCTCGGCCCTGGTCTCGTCGGTGACGATGCGCGGGCCGGTGACGTACTCGCCATACTCCGCGGTGTTGGAGATCGAGTAGTTCATGTTGGCGATGCCGCCCTCGTAGATCAGGTCGACGATCAGCTTCACCTCGTGCAGGCACTCGAAATAGGCCATTTCCGGCGCGTAGCCGGCCTCGACCAGGGTCTCGAAGCCGCCGCGGATCAGCTCGACCAGGCCGCCGCAGAGCACCACCTGCTCGCCGAACAGGTCGGTCTCGCATTCCTCGCGGAAGGTGGTCTCGATGATGCCGGCGCGGCCGCCGCCGATGGCGCAGGCGTAGGACAGGCCCACGTCCAGCGCGTTGCCGGAGGCGTCCTGATGCACCGCGACCAGGCAGGGCACGCCGCCGCCGCGCTGATACTCGGAGCGCACCGTGTGGCCCGGGCCCTTGGGCGCGATCATGAAGACGTCGAGGTCCTTGCGCGGCTCGATCAGGTTGAAGTGGATGTTGAGGCCATGGGCGAAGATCATCGCCGAGCCTTCCTTCAGGTTCGGCTCCAGTTCGTCTCGGTAGAGTTCGCCCTGCAGTTCGTCCGGGGTCGCCACCATGACGACGTCGGCCCAGGCGGCGCCTTCGGCCGCGGTCATCACCCTGAAGCCGGCCTCCTCGGCCTTCTTCCGGGTCGACGAGCCCTCGCGCAGGCCGATCGCCACGTCCTTGACGCCGCTGTCGCGCATGTTCATTGCATGGGCGTGGCCCTGGCTGCCATAGCCGACGACCATGACCTTCTTCGACTTGATCAGGTTCAGATCCGCATCGCGGTCGTAGTAAACGCGCATTTCTTCTATCTCCCTCCGATTGGTATCTCGCGGCGCGACCGGGTCGACTCAGGTGCCGGCGACCGGTCGCTGAGTGTCACCCCCGATTCATTCGGGGGTCCGGTAGGGTGTTTCTTCCTGTTTGGCAAGTGCCGGAGGGAACGCCACCCCGGACCCCCGCACAGGGCGGGGGTGACGAGTGATGATCGACAGGCTCCTCAAAGTTCGTCCGGGCCGCGGCTGATGGCGGCGATGCCGGTGCGGCTGATGTCGATCAGACCGAGCGGCCGCATCAGGTCGGCGAAGGCGTCGATCTTCTTCGTCGAACCGGTGATCTCGAACACGAAGCTGCGGTCGGTGGCGTCCACCGCCTTGGCCTTGAAGATATCGGCGATGCGCAGCGACTCGACGCGCTTCTCGCCCGAGCAGCGCACCTTCAGAAGCGCCAGCTCGCGCTCGATGTGTTCCCCGTCGACGGTCAGGTCGGCCACCCGGTGCACCGGCACCAGGCGGTCGAGCTGCGCCTTGATCTGCTCGATCACCATGGGCGTGCCCGAGGTGACGACGTTGATGCGGGAGAGATTGTTCTCCCGGTCGACCTCGGAGACGGTCAGGCTCTCGATGTTGTAGCCACGGCCGGAAAAGAGACCGATCACGCGCGCCAGGACGCCGGCCTCGTTGTCGACCAGGACGGCGATGGTGTGGGTTTCGACTGTATCGTGCATGCTTCCCGCGGACCCGGCCGGGCCAGGTCCGCCCCTCCTTCGGAATGTCGGGGTGACGAAGGGGTCAGACCAGGGCGAAGCCCTTGTCCGTCACCTTCGGCGAATCCTCCGAATTGGCCTCGTTGCCCAGGATCATCTCGTTGTGGGCGGCGCCCGAAGGCACCATCGGGAAGCAGTTCTCCTCCCGGTCCACGCGAATGTCGGCGATCACCGGCCGGTCCACGGCCAGCATTTCGTCGATGACGCCGTCCAGATCGTCCGGCTTTTCGGCGATCAGCCCGACGGCGCCGAAGGCGTCGGCCAGCTTCACGAAGTCCGGCAGGCTGTCGACATAGCTCTCGGAATAGCGCTTGCCGTGCAGCAGTTCCTGCCACTGGCGGACCATCCCCATCCACTGGTTGTTGAGGATGAAGATCTTCACCGGCAGCCGGTACTGGGCCAGCGTCGACATTTCCTGAATGTTCATCAGGATCGAGGCCTCGCCGGCGATGTCGATGCAGAGCCGGCCGGGATGGGCCACCTGCGCGCCCATGGCGGCGGGCAGACCATAGCCCATGGTCCCCAGCCCGCCCGAGGTGAGCCAGCGGTTGGGCTGCTGGAAACCAAAGAACTGCGCCGCCCACATCTGGTGCTGGCCGACCTCGGTGGAGATGATCGGATCGCGGTCCTTGGTCTTCTCGTAGAGCGCCTGGATCGCCCGCTGCGGCTTGATGATGTCCGCCGTCTCCGCATAGGCGAAGCCGTTGCGGCCGCGCCAGCGTTCGATGTCCGCCCACCAGGGCGCCAGCCGCTTCCTGTCGGCCTGACGCGCCCCGGCCTTCCAGACCCGCATCATGTCCTCCAGCACATGGGCCACGTCGCCGATGATCGGCACGTCGACCGCCACGTTCTTGTTGATCGAGGAGGGGTCGATGTCGATGTGGATCTTCTTCGAATGCGGCGAGAAGGCGTCGAGGCGGCCCGTCACCCGGTCGTCGAAGCGCGCGCCGACACAGATCATGACGTCGCAGTCGTGCATCGCCATGTTGGCTTCGTAGGCCCCGTGCATGCCCAGCATGCCCAGGAACTGCGGATCCGCGGACGGATAGGCGCCGAGCCCCATCAGCGTGGAGGTCACGGGATAACCGGTCTGGCGCGCGAACTGGGTCAGCAGCATCGACGCCTTCGGCCCCGAATTGATGACCCCGCCGCCGGTGTAGAAGATCGGCCGCTCCGCTTTCGCGATCAGGTCGACCGCCTTGCGGATCGCCTCCAGGTCGCCCTTGACCTTCGGACGGTAGGACTTGTGCCGGCCCTGGTCGGGCCCGGCATAGACGCCGGTGTTGATCTGCACGTCCTTCGGAATGTCGATGACCACCGGGCCGGGCCGGCCGTTGGTGGCGACATAGAAGCCCTCGTGAACCACGCGCGCCAGGTCGTCCGTCGATTTCACCAGGTAGTTGTGCTTGGTGCAGGGCCGGGTGATGCCGGTGGTGTCGCACTCCTGGAAGGCGTCGTTGCCGATCATGTGCGTCGCCACCTGACCGGTCAGACAGACGACGGGAATGGAGTCCATCAGCGCGTCGGTCAGGCCGGTGACGGCGTTGGTCGCCCCGGGGCCGGACGTGACCAGCACGACGCCCGGCTTGCCGGTGGAGCGCGCATAGCCCTCGGCCGCATGCACTGCACCGCCCTCCTGACGGACCAGGATGTGGCGGATGGAGTTCTGCTGGAACAGCGCATCATAGATGGGTAGTACCGCGCCGCCCGGATATCCGAATACCGTGTCCACGCCCTGATCGACGAGTGCCTTGATCAGTATTTCAGCGCCGGTCATCGTCTTGGTCGACATTGGTCTGTCCCATCTGTCTTGCGTCTCGGGTTCACAAACGAAACGCCCCGCCGGGGCGGCCGCGAATTGACCGCCCGCCGGCGGCGGAAAGTCCGCGCTGGCAGCCGGAAAGGCCGGTCCCCCGGAGAGGGCCGGCTGACCATAGGGCAGGGTCAGGAACGGGTCAACAGGAATTCGCTTATTTTCGGAAAGATATCGGCCTTCATTCTTTCCATATGTTGCGCATCATGGGTGATGTCGGAAATTATCTGATGCCTGAGCCATGTCACCTGCCGCTTCGCGTAACGGCGGGTCAGGGTGCGGGCTTCCGTTACGGCAGTCTCCAGCCCGATCTCGCCCCTATCGGCGGCGATGAGCTGCGGCACGCCCAGCGCCTTCATGGCGGGCAGATCCGGGTCCAGGCCGCGCGCCGCCAGCGCGCGGACCTCCGCCATGGCGCCCTCCTCCAGCATCTCGCCGAAGCGGGCGTCGCAGCGTTCGTAGAGCATCTTCCGGTCGGGCAGCAGGACGACCTTCAGCAGGTCCAGATCCAGCGACGGCGGCTCCGGCGGCAGCGTCTGCCATTCGGAAAGCGGCCGGCCGGTGCCCAGCCAGACCTCCCAGGCGCGGATCAGCCGCTGGCTGTCGCCCGCATGCAGCCGCGCCGCCGTTTCCGCGTCGGCCTCGGCCAGCAAGGCGCGGAACCGTTCGCCGCCCAGTTCGGCCAGCTTCGCTGCCGCCGCCTTGCGGTGCGCCGGATCGATGTCGGGGATCGGCGAGAAGCCCTCCAGCAGGGCGCGGACATAGAGCCCCGAGCCGCCGACGACGATAGGCAGGCGCCCGGCCGCGCGGGCGGCCTGCACCTCTCCGGCGGCCAGGCCGGCCCAGCGGGCCGCCGAACAGATCTCCGCCGCGTCGAGAAAGCCGTAGAGCCGGTGCGGCGCGGCGGCCAGCGCCCGCTCGCCGGGCCGGGCGGTAATGATTCTCAGGTCGCGGTAGACCTGCATGGAATCGGCATTGATCACGACCCCGCCGAAATCCTGCGCGGCGGCCAGCGCCAGCGCGGACTTGCCGCTGGCCGTCGGGCCGAGTATCAGCAGGGCCTCGTTCCCCCCCTGCTTCCGCTCCGGAGACTCGTTCATGCAGACGGTTCTGACGCTCGTCGCCGCGCCTGGTCAAGAAATCCCTGAGCGCGCGCTGAGCGCCCTGGAGGCGGTCCTGCCCGCCGCCGCCACGGCAGAGGGCGCCGGCGGCGTCCGGCACCTGCGCTTCGACTGGGACAACCACGCCGAGTTGCGCGACCGGGTGGACCGCGCGCTGGAGGGCGAGGCGATCGACATCTGCGTGCAGCCGGCGGACATGCAGGGAAACAAGAGACTGCTCATCGCCGACATGGATTCGACCATGATCACGGTCGAATGCATCGACGAACTGGCCGACTTCGCCGGGGTGCGCGACCAGGTTCACGCGATCACCGAGCGGGCCATGCGCGGCGAGATCGACTTCGAGGGCGCGCTGACCGAGCGGGTGCGCCTGATGCAGGGCCTGAAGGAAAGCGCCCTGCAGCAGTGCTTCGACGAGCGCGTGCGCCTCAGCCCCGGCGCGCGGGAACTCATCGCCGGCTGCCGCGCGGCGGGCATGCACTGCGCCCTGGTCTCCGGCGGCTTCACCTACTTCACCCGCCGCGTCGCCGAG
This sequence comes from Minwuia thermotolerans, assembly GCF_002924445.1. NCBI lineage: Bacteria > Pseudomonadati > Pseudomonadota > Alphaproteobacteria > Minwuiales > Minwuiaceae > Minwuia > Minwuia thermotolerans. Next base: position 62,328 of record NZ_PIGG01000037.1, on the reverse strand, counting down.
CTCTGCGGCTTCGACGAGAACCGCGCCAACACGCTGATCTTCGAGGACGGCGTACTCACCGGCGAGGTCACGCAGCCGATCCTGGGCCGCCAGGCCAAGACCGAGGCGCTGGACGAGATCTGCGCGAAGCTGGGCATCGGCCCGGCGCAGGCGGTCGCGATCGGCGACGGGGCCAACGATCTCGGCATGATCGTCAAGGCCGGACTCGGCGTCGCCTGGCGCGCCAAGCCCGTGACCGCAAAGGCCGCCGATGCGCGCATCGACCATGCCGACCTGACCGCCGTGCTGCGCTTCATGGGGCTGTGAGGGCCGGACGTTGCTCACTGATGGGTCACCCCCGCCCCCGTGCGGGGGTCCGGAGCGGCTGCGCCGCGAGTCGACACTTCGCCCGGATGCCCGCACGAGGCGGGCATGACAAGGATTTCTGAACGCCGTCCCTCGCTCAGCCGCCCAGCTTCGCCTTCAGCCAGCCGGCCATCCATCGCCCGGCCTCCGCGTTCGCCGGCGGCGCCGCCAGCGAGGCCAGCGCCGGCGCTGCGACCCTCTCCGGAATCGAGGAGCCGGCCCGGAGCCGGATCAGCGCCGCGCTGAAGGCGCGGTCGAACTCCGGGTGGAATTGCGCCGTCAGCACGGGCGCGTCCCGGTATTCGAGCACGCCGAAGGGGCAATGATCGCTGCCGCCCAGCACCTCGGCGCCCGGCGGCACCGCCGTCACCTGGTCCTGGTGGCTGACGATCATGGGAAATTCCCGCTCCGCCCCGTCCAGTGCGATGCGGTAGCGGTGCAGTCCCGCGCCCCAGCCCTTCGGCGACTTCTCCGCGCGCCCGCCCAGGGCCTCGGCGGCGAGCTGATGGCCGAAACAGATGCCGAGCTGCGGCACGCCGGCTTCGGCGGCGGCGCGGATGAAGTCCTTCAGGGGCGCGATCCAGGGCTCGTCATCATAGACGCCGAAGCGCGAGCCCGTATGCACCCAGGCGTCGCAGTCGCGGGGTCCGTCCGGCCATTCGCCGCGGATGACCGACCAGGTTCGGAAGTCCGCCGCGGGCAGATGCGGCGTCAGCCAGCGCCGGAACATGGCCGGAAAATCGCCGTACACGTCGACCAGGCCCTCATGGACCAGTCCCGCCTCCAGAATGCCGATCCGCATCGCTCTCCGCGCCCCTACAACGGCCAGACGATCAGCAGCATGGGCACCGAGACGGCGAGGACGACGATCTCCAGCGGCAGGCCCATGCGCCAGTAGTCGGAGAAGCGGAACCCGCCCGGCCCCATGATCAGCGTGTTGTTCTTGTGCCCGATGGGCGTGAGGAAGGCGCAGGAGGCAGAGATCGCCACCCCCATCAGGAAGGTGTCCGGATTGACCTCCAGCCGCAGGGCGAGATCGATGGCGATGGGCCCGGTGATCACCATCGTGGCGACGTTGTTGAGCACGTCCGACAGCGTCAGCGTCACCACCATGATCGCCACCAGGGCGACGACGGCCGAATGGCCCTCGGTCCAGCCGGCGATCGAGTTCGCGATCAGCGCCGTGCCGCCGACGTTCTCGAAGGCGGCGCCGAGCGGCAGCAGGCAGGCGAGCATGACCACGACAGGCCACTCGATGCGGCTGTAGAACTCCCGGGCCGGGACCAGGCCGAAGGCCGCGTAGCCGGCGACGGCGATGGCGATGGCCACGGTGAAGGACAGCAGGCCCGCGGTCGCGACGGCGATCGCGCCGGCGAACAGGCCCACCGCAAGCGCCGCATTGAAGGGCTTGAAACCGGCGACGCTGATGCGGTTGACGGCAACGAGGCCGAGCTGGTCGAGGGTCAGCGACAGGCCCGCCTGACGGCCGGTGATCAGCAGTTCGTCGCCGGCCTCGATGGTGCGCCGGCTGATCCCCTCCCGCGTCACCGTGCCGGCCCGGGCGATGCCGAGCAGGGTGATGCCGTAGCGCTGGCGCATGCTGATCGAGGTCGCGGTCTGCCCCACGAGACGCGAATCGGCCCGCACGACTGTCTCGATGATCTCCGGGCCGCGCGCCACCGGCTTGTCCTCCTTCTCCTCCTCGGTCTCGCTGTCCTCGCCGTTCTTCCGGGCGTCCGGCCCGGCGGTTTCATCGGCGGCCCCGCGGTTCTTCTCGCTGTCGTCGATCTCGGCCTTCTGCAGATCGGAGAGCTTGATGAAGGCGGCGATGGCGTCGGTCGAACCCTCCACCACCAGCCGGTCGCCCGCCCGGATGCGCAGGGCGCGGACCGCGCCGCGATGGGTCTCGCCGTCGCGTATGAGGCCGACGAGACGGACATCCGCCTCCTCGGCTTCCTCGTCCAGCTCGACCCCGACACGGCCGTCCAGCCGCGAATCCTCGGGCACCAGCAACTCGGCCACGAAGGAGGCCGGATCGATCTCCCCCGGCCGATCCTCGCGCCGCGGTACCAGCCGCCAGCCGACAAGGGCCACGAACAGCACGCCGGCGACCGCCACAGCCGCGCCGACGGGCGCGAAATCGAACATGGAATAGGGTTCGCCGAGCTGCTGCTCGCGGACCGCGGAGGCGATGATGTTGGGCGGCGTGCCGATCAGCGTGACCATGCCGCCCAGGATGGTGGCGAAGGAGAGCGGCATCAGCGTCTGGCCGGGCGGCCGCCCGGCCTTGCGCGCGGCCTGGACGTCCAGCGGCATCAGCATGGCTAGGGCGGCGACGTTGTTGATCACCGCAGACAGCGCCGCGGCGACGCCGCCGAAAATGGTGATATGCGCCCCCGCCGAGCGGTTCTCGCGCAGCGCCAGCCGGGCCAGCATGCCGAGCACCCCGGAATTCTCGAAGGCCCGCGAGGCGATCAGCACCAGGGCGACGATGATCACCGCCGGGTTGGAGAAGCCGCTGAAGGCCTCGTCCTGGGGCACCAGTCCCAGCGTCACGCCCAGCAGCAGACCGCCGGCAGCCACCAGGTCGTGGCGCAGCCGGCCCCACAGCAGCATCCCCAGAATGACGGCGAAGAGCGAGAAGAGAAGGACCTGGTCGGTCGTCATGCGTGCCCCGATGCGCGGAAGGTGATCGACAGCTTAGGCGACGCCTCCGAACCGCTGCAACAGACGCCTGCGCCGCATTGTCATCCCGATGGTGCCCCGCGCCACTCGGGGATCGGGCGAGGCCGGACGCCGCCGTGCTTCCGCCGCCCGATGCCCGCGCGCCTGCGGCGGCGGGCATGACAGGGGTTTCTGCGCGCGCCCGGCGTCATCCGGCATCCCCGTTCCGGTCGCGCGCCGCGCCTGCTATAGAGCGGGCGGACCGGAGCGACTGGAGGGGAGAGCGGCGATGGAGACGATCAACGAAGGCGCGCGGCTGGGATTCGACGCCGCACGGCTGGACCGGCTGGGGCCGTGGATGGCGCGCTGGGTCGAGAAGGGCCGGCTGCCGGGCTGTTCGGTCGCCGTGAGCCGGCGCGGCGAGATCGCCTGGCAGGGCGGGACCGGCCTACGCAACGTGGCGGCGGCGACGCCGTGGACGGAGGACACCATCGTCCGCGCCTACTCCATGTCCAAGCCGATCACCTCGGTGGCGCTGATGATGCTGTTCGAGGAAGGGTTGTTCCACCTCGACGATCCTGTTGCCGCCTTTCTGCCGGAACTGAAGGACCTCAAGGTCCTGAAGCCCGGCGCAGCGTCGATCGACCAGGTCGAGGACTGCCGCACGCCGCAGACCATCCATCATCTGCTGACCCACATGTCCGGCTTCACCTACGGCTTCCAGGGCGGCGTGCTGGGCGACGCCTACGAGGCCCGCAAGCTGGCCTTCGGCCCGAAGGCCGAGAGCCTGGAGGCGGAAGTGAAGCGTCTGGCGGAGCTGCCGCTCGCCTTCCAGCCCGGCGCACGCTGGAACTACGGCGTTTCCACCGACGTCGCCGGCCGGCTGGTCGAGGTGATTTCCGGCCAGCCGCTGGACCTGTTCCTGCGCGAGCGCATCCTCGATCCGCTGGGCATGGCCGACACGGATTTCTCGGTGCCCGACGACAAGCTGGACCGCTTCGCCGAGCTCTACACGCCCAACGAGGACCTGTCGCTGAAGCTGGCCGACACGGCCGAGCGCTCGGTCTACCGCGCGGCCAATGTCCGCACCTTCTCGGGCGGCGGCGGACTGATGACGACGCTGGGCGACTACTGCCGCTTCGCCGACATGGTCCGCCGCATCGGCGAATGCGAGGCGGGGCGGCTGCTGGGGCCGCGGACCATGCGCTTCATGGCCTCCAACCACCTGCGCGGGGACCTGGCGGCCAACGGCCAGCCGGTCTTCTCGGAGGTCTCCTACGAGGGCATCGGCTTCGGCCTGGGCTTCGCGGTGATGCTGGAGCCCGCGCTGTCGAAGAACCTGGGCAGCCCCGGCGATCATGGCTGGGGCGGCATGGCGAGCACCGTGTTCTGGGTCGACCCGGTCGAGGACATGACGGTGGTCTTTCTCACCCAGTTGATGCCGTCGAGCTTCTATCCCCTGCGCAAGGAACTGCGCGCGCTCGTCTATCAGGCGCTCGCCGATTGAGCGGGACGGCGGCCCGTTTCCTCTGGATCCGCCACGCGCCTTCAGCCGGCGCCGAAGGGCGCTGGACGGGACGGCGGAGCGATCCGCACGCCGTCCTGCCCGCGCCGGCCGAGCTGGGGCCGCTATGGGATGCATGCAGCGGCATCGATCATGTCGTGACCAGCCCGCTGCGCCGCGCCCGGGAGACCGCCGGGGCGCTGTTTCCCGAGCATGCGCCCCGTATCGTCGAGGCCCTGGCGGAGCAGGACTTCGGCGCTTGGGACGGCAGGGCATATGCAGATGCATCGATGCCGCCGGGCCTCGACGCCGCGGGCATTGCCGGCTTCCGCCCGCCGGGCGGCGAGAGCTTCGCCGACCTGCTGGAGCGCGTCCGTCCGGCCATCGCCGGCCTGGCGGAAACCCATGCGGACCGGCGCCTTGCCGTCGTCGCCCATGGCGGCGTCATCCGCGCGGCGCTGGCGATGGCAATGCATGCAGATGCATTTTCCGCCGTCGCCTTCGACATCGCGCCGCTTTCCCTCACTTCGATCACGCTGTTCGAAGACGGCGCCGCGCGCATCGACCATGTGAACAGGGTGGTCGTCTGAGCCGACAAGCGTGACACCGAAGGGATGCGCCGGCTCAACCCCCTCCCGCTCCCGCTGAAGCGGGTGTTAACCGACACTTGATTCTGGAGTGATCCGGGACTTTCCGGGACGAGGCGGGACTATGCGGGACGGCGCGGAAAACCGGGGCTCCTGCATGGGGAGGTGTCAGGCGTCGTTCATGGCGTCTGAATCCGGAGTGGCGGTCGATCCGAGGAATCTCGCCAGTTGAAACCGGAATCGCGCGGCAGGCAATGAGCGGCCTATCAGACGTCAATTAGAGCGCCCCGAGAGGGCCATTAGATGAGCCTGCCAATCCAGCGGACACGACCGGCGACGTGGACCTGGTCGAGCTCGCCCGCGCCGATGGTCTGCTCAACATAGGCGGGATTGTCGGACTTCACCGAAACGCCGCCGGTGAAGAAGCGCTGGATGCGCTTGACCACCAGATTGCCGGCCATGGCGATGACGTAGATGGCGTCGTCGCGGAAGTGGTCGATCGAGGTGTCGATCAGCAGCAGGTCTCCGGAGCGGATGACCGGCTCCATGGAATCGCCGGCGGCCGTGATCAGGACCAGGTGGTCCGGGTCGGCGCGGAGCGCCTGGCGCACCCATTTCCGCTGGAAGGCCATGTAATCCACGACGTTTTCCTGATCGGAGAACATGCCGGGCCCGGCCGAGGCCTCGACATCGTAGCGGGGAATCATGACGAATCCAGGTTCCAGGCCGTTGGCGCTGCCCACGCCGTTCTCGATCGCCTTCACGCGTTCCCGGATGTCGGCGAGCTGGGTTTGTGTGTGGTTCTGCTGCTGGGCTGGCGGCTCGTCTGGCCGCATGGGCCCTTCGCCATAGGTGAGCCATTCGAGCCGGAATCCTGTGGCCTTAGCAATCTCGCCCAGCGCAATTGCCGAGGGCGTCGTACCGGTCTTGTAGCTCTGGAGACTGCGGACCTTCACGCCAGACCGGTCGTTAACAGCCTTGTCGCCGCCTGCGCATGATATTGCGTACCGAATCCGCTCCTGCATTTCGGAGTTCGGCCCCGGAACTGCGAAATCCGCTTCGTTCTTAACAGACATTTTCGTTGTTCCCGCAAGTGAATGATATTGCGGAGAAAATCCAAAATTGCATGATCATGCGCTCTATCTTGAACTACGAAGCGCGAAATTATGTTGATAGAAGCCCATAATTTTGCGTACCCTCGTCTCAGTTGCGATGCGCATAGCGCGAACAAAGCCGGCCTGGCGGGGCCGGCGATCGGACAGAGAGACGGATGGCCCAGAAGGCAAGGAACGCAGACCCGAACGACATCATGGCCGAGATCCGCAAGCGGATCGGGTCCATGTCGGAACTCGCGCGCCGTCACGGCGTCTCGACCTCGACGATCCGCTGCGCCACCCGCAGGCCGCAGCCGACCGGCAACCGCATCATCGCCGAGTTCCTGGGCCGGAGCGTGCACGAACTCTGGCCCGAATGGTTCGACGCCGACGGCAACCGCCGTCTCTCCAGCCTGAACCGTAGCGCCGGGCGCGGCCGGAGTCAGTGTCAAAAGCGGGAGGCGGCGTAGACATGGGCGCCCGCACCAAGCTCCGCCCGACGACGCTATCCAAGCATGAAGCGCAGCTGGCCCAGTGCTCCGGCAAGAAGCGCTTTCCGAATGGCACCCTCGCGCACCGCGCCCTCAAGGGCCGCCGGAAGATCAAGGGCCGCGAGGCCTATCGCTGCGAATTCTGCGGCGGCTGGCACCTCGGCGTCTCGAGTACCGCGCCATGACCGGTCTCGTCCTGAAGCGCATCCCCGTCGCCGACATCCTTGTCGGGCGCCGCATCCGTCCCGTCGACCGGCGGGCGCTCGGGCCTCTCAAGGCGGACATCGAGGTCCACGGACTTCGCAACCCGATCGAAGTCGGCCAGGAGGAGGGAGGGCGCTGGCGCCTGGTTGCCGGCCTGCACCGGCTGACCGCGGTCCAGGAACTCGGCCACGAAGAGATCGACGTGCTCGTCTGCGAGGACGACGCCAATGCCCGGCGCGAGCGCGAGCTGATGGAGAACCTCTGCCGCATCGAGCTCTCCGCGCTGGAGCGGTGCCAGTTCCTGCACCAGCTGAAGTGTCTTTTCCAGGAGCGCACTCACGCCCGGCACGGCGGCGACCGGCGGAGCGATCACGCGACCAATGTGCCACGGTTGGCAGATTGGTATCGCTCCGTCGCGCTGCGGGCGAGTTGCAGCGCCAGAACCGTCCAGCGCCAGGCGCTGATCGGCCACGACCTGGACGAGCTCGCCGCCGACAGGCTGCGCGGCACCCCGTTCGAGGACAGCCAGCGGGAGCTGGAGTCGCTGTCGCGGCTGGAACCGCGGAAGCAACAGCGCGTCGCGCTGTTGCTGACGGCCGAGGACGAGGCCGCCCGCGCGGCGAGCGTGGCCGACGCCCTGGCGAAGGTCGATGGCGAGACCGAAGCGCCCGAGGCGAAGACGCCGACCAGCCGCATGTGGAATCTATGGAACCGGGCCTCGGCCGACGAGCGGCGCGCCTTCGTCGCCGAGCTGGACGAGGACGAGCTGGCCGACGCCGTCGCCGCCCGCGGCTACCGTCTGGAGCGCATCTGATGGCGCGGCGCCGGGATGGTCAGACGCTGGACCTGTTCGAATGGGAGCCGCCCAAGCTGGTGGCGCGCTATGACGAGCAGCGCGTCCGCGCCGCCGACCTCAGGATCAGGATCGCGCGGGCCATTTCCGAGACGCTGAACGACTGCGAATTCGACCGCAGCGAGGTGGCCAAGGCCATGTCGGAGTGGCTCGGCGAGGCCGTCAGCAAGTCGACGCTCGACGCCTATGCCAGCCCGGCGAAGGAAGAACACACGATCAGCTTCCTGCGTCTGATGGCGCTGGTCCACGTCACCGGCGACCGGCGGCTGCTGCAGATCGCGGCGGAGCCGTTGGGCTGGTCGGTGATCGAGGACCGCTGGCTGCCCTGGGTCGAAGTGGGCCAGCTGGCCGACGCCAAGGAAGACCTGGACCGCCACTACGACATGGCGCGCCGCCTCGCCCGAAAGGGCATCCGCTGATGAAGGACTGGTGGACAGCGGCCGAGCTGGCGGAGGCAGGGCTGAGTGGTCTGCCGACCACTGTTCGCGCGATCCAGCTGATGGCCAGGCGGGAGTGCTGGGCCGACCGGCGGAGGGTCGCCGGCGACCCTTTGGCCCGGAAGCGCAGGGGCCGCGGCGGGGGCATGGAGTACCACCGCAGCGTTCTGCCCGAGCGGGCGCAGATGGCCATCGCGAAGGCCGCGCTGGCCGCGCCCGTCGACACGGCCGCGCCGACGGCGCCCGGATCGACGGCCGAGCGGGTCGACTGGAGCTGGTTCGAGAGCCTGCCTGACAGCCGGAAGCGCAAGGCGCGGGAACGGCTGAAGGTCCTGGAGGAGATCGAGGCGCTGAAACGCGGCGGCATGTCGAAGAACAACGCCGTCTGCGCCGTCGCCAACGCCCACAAGGTCGGCAAGTCGGCGGTCTATGACTGGTTCCGTCTCGTGGCAGGTCTCGATCGCGCCGACTGGCTGCCGGCGCTGGCGCCGAAGCACACCGGCCGGACGAAGACCGCCGGATGCGATCCGCGCGCCTGGGAGTTTCTGAAGGCCGACTATCTCCGACTGTCGCAGCCGAGTTTCGAGACCTGCTACCAGCGGCTGGAGCTCGCCGCCGGCGAACATGGCTGGACCATCCCGGCGAAGCGGACCCTGCAACGGCGCCTCGAGAACGAAATCCCGCGACCGGTGCAGGTGCTGCTGCGCGAGGGCTATGACGCCCTGCACCGGCTCTACCCGCCGCAGGAGCGCGACCGCTCCTTGTTCCACGCCCTGGAAGCGGTGAACGCGGACGGCCACAAGTGGGACGTCTTCGTGCGGTGGTACGACGGCAGAATCGTGCGGCCGATGATGGTCGCCATCCAGGACCTCTATTCCGGCGCCCTCCTGAGCTGGCGCTTCGATGTCAGCGAGAACGCCGACACGGTGCGGCTCGCCTTCGGCGACGTCTTCCGCAAGTACGGCATTCCCGATCGCGTCTGGCTGGACAATGGCCGGGGCTTCGCCTCGAAGTGGATCACCGGCGGCACGCCCAACCGCTACCGCTTCAAGGTGAAGCCCGAGGAGCCCGCCGGCGTGCTGACGGCGCTCGGCATGGAAATCCACTGGACCCGCCCCTACAGCGGCCAATCGAAGCCGATCGAGCGCGCCTTCAAAGACCTCTGCGATTCCATCGCGAAGCATCCCGCCTTCGAGGGCGCCTATACCGGCAATCGCCCCGACGCGAAGCCCGAGAACTACGGCTCGAAGGCGGTACCGGTGGAGACTTTCATCGAGACCGTCGAGCAGGGCATCCGTCTGCACAACACGCGGCCAGGCCGCAACACGCGGGTCTGCCGCCGGAAGCTCAGCTTCGAGGAGGCGTTCCGACAGAGCTACAGCCAGTCGCTGATACGGAAGGCGACGCCGGAGCAGCTGCGCATGTGCATGCTCGCCGCCGAGAAGGTCCGCGCCGACCGTGAGTCCGGCTCCATCCGGCTGCTGGGCAACCGCTACTGGTCCGAGGCTCTGGTCGAACACGCCGGCGAGGCCCTGACCGTCCGCTTCGACCCCGATCATCTCCACGACGGCATCACCGTCTATCGCCTGGACGGGCAGATGATCGCCGAGGCCGCGTGCCTGGAGGCCGCCGGCTTCGCCGACACGGGCCAGGCGCGCGACCACAACCGCAAACGCAGCGCCTTCAAGCGCGCGACCAGGGAAGCGGCGGAAATCGAGAAGTCGCTCTCGCTGGAGGAGTACGCGCGGCTGCTGCCCGACGTGGACGAGCCGGTAGCGCCCGAGGCCCCGGCAATCCGTCTGGTCGCGAATGGCAGCCAGGCGGCCGCGGCGGCGCCGGCGGAGGAACAGGATTTCGATTTCGACGAGGCGTTCGCCCGGACGATGGCGCAGGAGCGCCGTCACCTCCGGCTGATCGAGGAGTAGGGGCGGGCGGCCGCGCCACGGCCATCCCGCCCCTGAGCAACAACTGCACAAGCGAAAGGCTACAGCATGAACGCTCCCAAGGACCAGACCCTTACAGACGCCGAGATCGAGGCGATCCGCGCCGAGGCGAAGAAGCTGATCGCGGACGAGAACCTTTCTCACGCCTCAGCCGCCCGGGACGCCGGCATTGCTGCGCCGACCATGAGCGCCTGGCTGTCGGGCACCTATACCGGCCGGAACGACAATGTCGCCGGCAAGGTGCAGCTCTGGCTTGCTTCCCGCGAGGAACGCAAACGCGCCCGTTCGTCCCTGCCGCAGGCGCCGATGTTCGTGAAAACCCGGACCGCTTCGAGTGTCACCGACGTCCTGCAATGGGCGCAAATCGGGCCGGACATCGTCGTCGTCGCCGGCGGCGCCGGTATCGGCAAGACCACGGCCTGCGGGCATTACGCCGGGACGAACCCGAATGTCTGGATGGCGACCATGCAGCCGTCGACGGCAAACGTCTATCCGATGCTCCAGGTCATCGCCCAGGCCCTGCAGCTGACCGAGAAGAGCCCGACGAAGCTGCCCGAGGCCATCGGCGCCCGGGTGCGCGACACGGGCGGGCTGCTGATCGTCGACGAAGCCCAGCACCTGGTCTCCAAGGCGCTCGACCAGCTCCGCTCGCTCCACGACCTCTACGGCGTCGGTATCGCGCTGGTGGGCAACGAGAGTGTCTACGGCCGGCTGCAGGGCGAGGGCCGGCGGCCGGAGTTCGCGCAGCTGTTCAGCCGGATCGGCATGCGGTTCACGCGAGGCAAGCCCTGGCCGGAAGACGTCTGCGAACTGATCGGCGCCTGGAAGGTCACCGACCCGGACACGGTCCGGCTGCTGAAGGCGGTCGCCACCAAGCCGGGCGCGCTCCGCGGCATGACCAAGGTGCTGCGCATCGCGAGCGCCTTTGCCAACAGCAAGGGGGAGCCGCTCAACGTCACCCACGTCAGCGCCGCCTGGAAGCGGCTCTCCGAGGATGGAGGCGACAATGCTCAGCACTGACCTGCAACACCATGTCGACCAGCTCCGCGACCTGATGCGGAGCGGCGAGCTCACCGAGGAGCGGCTTCAGTATGCGCTGCTCGGCTTCGAGGAGACGATCGAACGGGTCGCCGAACTGGAGCTGATGCGGGTGGTCGCCGAGCCCGCACAGCACGCCCTTGGCGGCTCGACCGTCCGCGTCTGCCGGCCCGGCGAAGTCCCGCCGCCGGCCGGCTATCGCGAGGCCGCGCCGCAACAGATCGACGGCTTCGGCGAGGTGGCGAGCTTCGAGCCCGACCCGACGCAGCCGGTGGTGCGCCTGGAAGACTTCAGGGGGCGGCGATGAACGCCATTGCCGCCAACCAGTTCGAAAGCCGGATGCTGCAGGTCGCGGAACGGACCGCCGAGGCTTGCGGCGTGACGGTCGAGGCGATGATGAGCGAGGCCCGGAACAGGGAGACCTCGCAGGCCCGGCACATTGCCGCCTATCTCATCTACCGGCGCCTGGGCAAATCCTCATCTCAGATCGGCCGGTTCTTCGGGCGCGATCACACCAGCATCCTGCACGGCATTCGCAAGACCGAGCACGCGCTCAGGACGCAGCCGGACGTCGCCAAGGTCGTCCAGGGGATAAACGCGGATTTCGCTCTCGAGGATTTCGAAGTGTTGCGCGAGGCCGGCCGCGCCGACCGCGAGCGCCTGATCTGGCGGCTGGAGAAGCTGGCCGACGGGATCGAACGCACCCTCCAACAGCTGCGCGAGGAGCTCTGCGATGAGACGCCGTAGCCACCTCCGCCGCTTCATCCGCCAGCAGCTGCGCTGGCTTCACCTCATCTGGGCAAGGAGCTGATCTATGAATGTCGAAATACCCGATGGCTTCATCATGGACGCGAAGGGCCGGCTGGTGCCCGAGGACATGGTCAAGGACCACGAGCGCCTGGAGGACCAGACGGTCCGCAAGATCCTGGGCTATGCCGAAGAGCTGAATGCGCAGATCGCGCGGTTCCGCGGCCACACCTTCGACGATGTCGCGACCTTCATGGACCTGCTGTCCGAGAAGTACGGCGTCACGCGCGGCGGCAAGAAGGGCAACGTCACCCTGATCACCTTCGACGGCTGCATGAAGGTGTCCGTGCAGGTGCAGGACTCGCTCACCTTCGGGCCCGAGCTGCAGGTCGCCAAGGAGCTCTTCGACGCCTGCATCTCGGCATGGTCGGAGGGCGCGGACGCGAAGATCCGCACGCTGGTCGACCACGCCTTCCAGGTCGACAAGGAGGGCCGGATCAACCGCGAGGCGCTGTTCGGCCTCCGCCGGCTGGAGATCGACGACGACGGCTGGCGGCAGGCGATCGCTGCGCTGAACGACTCCATCCGCATCCAGGGCAGCCGCGAGTATGTCCGCTTCTACAAGCGCGACCATCCGCGCGAGCCGTGGACGCCGGTGACCATCGACCTCGCCAGCGCCAGGGCGCCGGCCGAGCTGGCGGGCGCGTCATGATCTCTACCCGCTTCCAGCCCGGCCCGGCCGACAAGCAGGCGTTGCCGCACCCGGTGATCGACACCCATTTCGGCGATGATGTCGTCGCCCGCTTCCGCAGCGAGTGCCTGGCGCGCGAGTTCTGCCGCCGGCTCAATGAGCCGTTCTACCGCCCCACGCCGCCGCATTTCCAGCTTGCGGGCGCGATGGCAGCCGGAGGTCAACCGTGACCGCGGCCGCCCGCCAGCGCCTGCCGGAGCGGCGGCCGTCCGTCTCAGAGACGATCGAGCGGAACGGCCTGTCGGCCGAAGTCAGCTGCGGCTTCGATCCGGCGACCGGCGAATTGCGCGAGATCTTCATCTTCGCCGGCAAGGAGGGCTCGGAGACCCGCCACGCCCTGGAGGACGCGGCCGTGATGGCGTCCGTCGCCCTGCAGCACGGCATTCCGCTGGAGGCGCTGCGCCGCTCGCTGGCCCGCGTCGCCACCGGCCCGATCGATCCGGAGAACCTGGACCGCCGGTCGGAGACCGCGCCGGCCTCCATGATCGGTCTGGCGCTCGACGCCGCCCAGCGGATCGCCGCGGATTTCGGGAGCTGACCATGCCGTCGCGCCCGACCACCACCGTCGAGGAGATGCGCCGCGTGATGATGAACCTTGCGCTGGCGGCCGCACCGGCCGGGCGCTCCTCGCGCAGCGCTGAACGCCGGCAGGTGATCACCCGTGCGGTGACAGAGGCCAACGAGGTGCTGAACGCCGAGCTGATCCTGCCGCAACCGGAAGCCTGCCAGCACTGCCTCCGCCGGCTGGCTGAGGCCGCGGACGCCGAGGCGCGCGAGCGGCCGGGCTTCCGCTGCGACATCGAGGGCTGAGGCGATGGCCGCGGGCATGACCTGGAGCAGGGAGACTCGCAAGCACGTCCGCCGCCTGGCGAAGGCCGGGCTCGAGCCGGCGGAGATCGCCGCGCGGACCATGAAGCCGTACCAGGCGATCCGCGACTTTATTGATCTCGAACTGAAAGACGCGAGGTCGACGCCAGAAGCCAGCATGCTTAACGATTCACATCCAGCGCCGACCCGGCCGAAAGCCATCTCCACCTCTGTGGACAGGTCTTGCAGACCCGAAAACAAGGCTGTGACCCCGGCCTGCAACGAACCTCGGCCTCTGGATAAATGCTGTCAACCCACTCCCGCGACATATCCCGCTACCTCCCTCCACGCGTCTCCGCCGGCGGCGAAGCCTCAGCCGGCGATCAAGCAGGCTTCAAAGCCCGTTGAGAAGGCAATCGAACCCGCCCGCGCGCCGTCCTTTCCGGCGCTGCCGGCGCGGCGGCCGCAGGAGATCGCGCGCACGAGCCTGCGCCGGTCGGCCGAGGAGCAGGCGGCGATCGACGCGTTCCTGGCGAAGGGCAAGGTCACGAAATTGCCGCCCGGCCACGCCGCCGGAATCAGCGCGATCGAGATGGAGCACCACGCCGCGCCGCTCTCGATCGAGCAGCTGAAAGGCGGCGCGGCCCGGCTGAAGCGGCAGCGCGAGGCCGGCCGCAACGGCCGCCGCATCCGCGACGCGAAACGAGGAGTCGGCAAATGAGCCAGAACCGCAGCAGCGCCGTGATGGCGCAGCGGCGCGAGCCGCACGATTCTCTGGACTTCTTCCCAACGCCGCCCTGGGCGACGCGGGCGCTGATCGAGCACGTGCTGGTCGGCCTTGGCAAGTACGGCTATCGCAGCTTTCTCGCGCACTCGGTTGTCTGGGAGCCGGCCTGCGGCGAGGACCACATGGTCAATGCGCTTGCCGAGTATTTCGGCGAGGTCATCGGCACCGACGTCGACGCCAGAATGCACGGGGGGCCACCCCACGACTTCCTGATGCCGTACCTGCCCTACATCGTAGAGCACCGGCCGGGCCCTCACTTTGTCATCACCAACCCGCCCTTCCGGCTGGCGGCCGAATTCGTCGCCCGAGGCCAGGAGGTCGCGGAGATCGCGGTCGCCATGCTGGTCCGCACCGTCTTCCTGGAGGGCGCGGCGCGGTACCGCGAGATCTTCGAGTCGAACCCGCCACTGATCTTCGCGCCGTTCTCGGAGCGCGTGCCGATGCTCAAGGGCCGGCTCGATCGAAAGGCGTCGAGCGCGACGAGCTACGCATGGTTCGTCTGGCCGGGCCGGGATTTCAAACGGACCAGCATAGACCCGAAGCTGATTTGGATCCCGCCCTGCCGCAAGGCGCTGGAGCGGCCCGGCGACTACGAGGAACCGGACCGATGACCGTCCCGGCTAACCGGAAGGCGCTGCTGGCCAAGTCCGCGATCGCGGTGAAGCAGCTGGGGATAGAGGAGGCGGACTTCCGCGACCTGCTGGAAGCCCGCTACGGCGCGCGGTCCCGGACGAAGCTCTCCGACGATCAGCTGGTCGACCTGGTCGAGCACTTCAGGAGCCAGGGCTTCCGGCCGGCGAAGAAGGCGCGCGCCCGCCGGCCCTCCGCCACCCCGGGCGCGCGCGCGTCCAGTGGCATGCTTTCAAAAATCCGCGCGCTGTGGATCTCCGGCTGGCACCTGGGCGTGGTCCGCGACCGCTCCGACGAGGCGCTCAGCGCCTGGGCCCGGAACGTCACCCGTGTCGAGCGCGCCGAGTGGCAGCACGGCGAGGACGCCATGAAGGTGGTCGAGGGACTGAAGGACTTCCTCAGCAGGGAGGCCGGCGTGGCCTGGAACGAATGGGGCTTCGCCGGCCGCCCGCCCGAAGGGCTCAGGCCTGCGATGCGCGATCGCCTGGCGGTGCTGGCCGCCCAGGGCCGCAAGCTGCACGAGCTGGGCCGCTTCGAGACCGGCGACGCCTTCTACGTCGCCGCCGCGATCGGGCGCACCGCGCGGCCGAAGGATCACTACCCGCCGCGCCTGGACGAGCTCTCGGCCGAGGAGCTGGACCGCGTCATCGCCGCCTTCGGCCGGCGCATCCGCCGCGCCGAGGGCATCCCCGAAGACAGGGCCGGCCATGGCTGAGGGCCAGCTCCCCGCCACGCTCAATCTTGTGGCCGACGCCGCCGGCGTCGAGGCGGCGCTGGAACTTGCGCTCTCGCGGGGCGGTACACGGCTGCGCGTGCCCCAGCGGGCCGAGGGCTCCGACCTCGCGGCCATCGTCGGCGTTGACGCCGCCCGGGCGATCGTGGACGCTCTGGCCGACGAGCGCCTCGAGATACCGCTGGCCAAGGCGGTGATCTACCGCTGGCTCCGCGCCAAGAACTGGAGCCAGGAGCGCGCCGGCGCCGCGGTGAAGATCTGCCGCCGCACCGCCCAGCACTGGGACCGCGACCCGAAGCCCGCCGCCCAGATCGACCTCTTCGACTGATCCTGCCGGGGCGTAACCGTTACGCCCTTATTCGCACGGGGCAGAAGCCCGACCATGGCCGCAAATCACCCCGGTCCTGGGAGCGCCCGTTGCGCCATATCGATACCATCATCATCCACGGCGCCCACACGCCGCCCGGCATGGACATCGGGGTCGCGGAAATGCGGCCGTGGCACACCGACCCGCCGCCGGAGGGGCGCGGCTGGGATGACATCGGCTACAACTACGTCATCCGCCGCAGCGGCAAGACGGAGCCAGGCCGCGATCTGGACCGGGACGGCGACGTCGACGAGGAAATCGGCGCCCACGCCTATGGCCACAACGCGCAATCGATCGGCATCTGCCTGGTCGGCGGCAGGGCCGAGGACGCCGACCGGCCCGACTTCAACTACACCGCGGCGCAGATGCTGGCGCTGACCGTGCTGGTCGAGCACCTGCGCCGGCGCTTCCCGACGATCAGGCGCGTGATCGGGCACCGCGACGTCAATCCGGGCAAGGCCTGCCCGTGCTTCGACGTCGGCGCGTTCTTCGCCGGCATGCCCGAGGCCGCGACCTTTCAGGGGGGCGGGGCATGAGCGCGCCGAGGAAGGCCCGCAGCCAGCGCGTGAAGAAGCGCGCCTTCCACCGCTGCCGCCATCACGGCGCGCCGGCCGAGGTGCCGCGGGCGCTCTCAGTCGAGGCCCTGAGCTTCCTGCGCAGCTACCCGTTCGACCATCTCTCGGCGAGGCGGGGCTGATGGTCCCCGCCATCATCGCCGCGGCACTGCCACTGGTCGCCGAGTTCCTGCCGTCGATCGGGCGGCTGATCAACGGCGAGAATGGCGAGCGCGTCGCGACCAGGGTGGTCGACGTGGCCCGGCGCGTCACCGGCGCCGAGACGCCCGAGCAGGCGCTGGAGCGTCTCCGGGCCGACCCCAGGCTGGTGGCCGAGCTGCAGCGCCAGGCGACCGCGATCGAGCTGGCCGAGATCGACTCGGAAGTCGCCCGCCACCGCCAGGTCAACGAGACCATGCGCGCCGAGATCGCCTCCGACGATCCGTATGTCCGGCGCTGGCGGCCGACGCTGGGCTACGCGGTCGCCTTCACCTGGGCGCTGTCCATGCTGGGCCTGATGTTCGTGATCGGCTGGGTCGCGATCAATGAGCCGCGCGAGGCGCCGGCCATCTTCATCGCCCTGGGCGACGCCATCGCGTCGATCGCGCCGATCTGGATGTTCGCGCTCTCGGTCCTGGGCGTCAGCGTCTGGAAGCGTTCTGAGGACAAGAAGACGGCGGCCGGCGTGAACCGCGGGCCGGGTGTGATCGGTTCCATCCTCGGCCGCCTGACCGGCCGCGACGGTTCGTAGGAGGGGCGGCGCAATGGAGGAGATCAACTGGATCCCGATGATCATCGTTCCGGTGATCACGGTCATCATCAACATGGTGGTCGGCTGGGTCGCCTGGTCGATCCGCACGTCGGCAAAGCAGGAGATGGCCAACGTCTCCGCGAACATGACCGAGCAGCTGGCGAGCGTCTCGTCGTCCATCCGCACAGAACTCGCCGAGGTCTCCTCGGAGATCAAGAAGTCGCTCGACGAACATGACAAGCGGCTGCAGGAGCTGGAACTTCGCCACCAGTACGCGCCCGGCCACGAAGACCTGCAGCGGCTGCACGACCGGGTCTCGAACGTGAAGGACGCGGTGACCGCCATGGCCTCCGAAGTGCAGGGCGCGCATGCCGACATCGGCGGGCTGAAGCGCCTGATGGAGATCCTGGTCCGCCATCACATTCCCGAGGCCGGCGCACTGCAGAGGGGTGAGAAACGATGAGCCTTGCCGCATCCATCCGCGCCATGGTCCGGCGCGAGATCCTGCGCCTGCTGGCGGCCGACGCCGGCTACAGCCAGAACCACGCGATCATCCGCCGGGCGCTGGAAGTCTCCACGGCGCAGTCGCTGACGGAATCCGACGTCAAGGCGCACCTGTCGTGGATGGAGGACCGGGATCTGGTCACGACCGAGATCGTCGGCCCCTACGTCCTGGCGAAGCTGACCGACCGGGGCCTGACGGTGGCGCGCGGCGAGGAGCATGTCGACGGCGTGGAGCGTCCCCGGCCCAGCGAGCTCGGCTGAGATGCCCCCGCGCCACCAGATCGATCGCCTGCCGTCCGACGTCCGTCAGACCATCAAGCGCTGGCTGGCGGACGAGAACCGCTCGGTCGACGACTTTACCACCTTCCTGGCCGAGCTGCTGGCGCCGCACGAGATCAGCGTCTCGCGCTCCTCGGCGCACCGCTTCATGGTCAATCACGAGCGCACCGCGTCGCGGCTGCGCCAGGCGCGGGAGATGACCGAGGCGCTGGCGAAGGAGCTGCCGGACGCGGCCATGCAGGGCAAGCAAGGCCGCCTCCTGGTGGAGATGGCCAGGACCTTCGTCTTCGACCTGCTGGCCCAGGTGGACCAGGAAGGCGGCGTCCTGGATCCGAAGTCGATCGCCAATATCGGCAAGGGGCTGGCCGAGCTGGCGCGCGCCGCGCGCCTGGACCAGGACTTCGAGACCAAGGTCGAGGAAGCCCGCCGCAAGGAGCGCGAGGCGAGCGCCGACAAGGCCGAGGCCGCCGCCCGCAATGCGGGCCTCTCGGCCGACACGGTCAAGGGCATCCGCCACGCCATCCTGGGCATCGCCGCATGAACCAGGGCCCGATCGAGCAGCTGATGCCGAAGACGGCCGAGCTGCCGGCCGCGATGAAGGCCATGCCCCGCGGCGACATCCTGCTGCCGTACCAGGCGCGGGCCGTCACCATGACATCGGTCTCGGCCCTGCTGGTGATCGACAAGTCACGCCGCATCGGCCTGACCTGGGGCATGGCCTCCCACGCGGCGCTGACGGCCGCCGCCGCCCGCGGCGAGGGCGGCATGGACGTCTGGTACATGGGCTACGACCTGGAGATGGCGCGCGAGTTCATCGACGTGGTCGGCATGTGGGCGCGCGCCTTCGGCATGGCCGTCGGCGAGATGGACGAGATCGTCCTGGCCGACGACGAAAAGGACATCAAGGCGTTCCGGGTGAAGTTCGCCTCCGGCTTCGAGGTGGTGGCGCTGCCCTCCGTCGCCCGTGCGCTGCGCGGCAAGCAGGGCCTGGTGATCCTGGACGAGGCGGCGTTCTACTCGGATCTCGCCGAAGTTCTGAAGGCGGCCATGGCGCTGCTGATGTGGGGCGGCTCGGTGATCGTGGTCTCCACGCACAATGGCGTCGACAATCCGTTCAACCAGCTGATCGACGAGATCCGCGCCGGCCGGCGCAAGGGCGCGACCATGACCATCACCTTCGACGATGCGATCGCCGAAGGGCTCTACGAGCGCATCTGCCTGGTCACAGGACGAGAGGCCACGCCGGAAGGCCGCGCGTCCTGGTGCGCCGAGATCCGCGCCTTCTACGGCGCCGACGCCGCCGAGGAGCTGGACTGCGTGCCCTCGACCGGCGCGGGCTCCTGGATCGGCCTGGACGACATCGTCGCCGCGCAGCACCCGGAAGCCGGCCGCCCCGAGCTCTACCAAAAGGGCCTCGTCTTCTCCGGCTGGGACGTGGCGCGCCGCCGCGACCTGTCCGTCGTCGCCCCCTTCGAGATGGTCGGTGACGTGCTCTGGCTGCGCGAAGAGACCTACATGCACAACCGCCGCTTCGCCGAGCAGTACGACGAGATCGGCCGGATGATGCGCGACTACCGCGTCGTCCGCCTGGCCATGGACCAGACCGGCATGGGCGAGGCGGTGGTCGAGGAAATCCAGGCGCGCCACGGCCAGGAGCGCTGCGAGGGCGTGATCCTTTCGGGCCCGCGCCGGCTCGACCTGGCCACGATCCTGAAGGCGCGCTTCGAGAACGGCACCATCCGCATCCCCGACAGCCCGGAGATCCGCGCCGACCTGCGCGCCATCAAGCGCGTCGCCGGCCCGACCGGCGCGCCGCGCCTGGTCAACGACGACACGGTCCACGCCGACATCTTCTGGGCCTATGCCTTGGCTGCGGCGGCCGCCGCCGAGGGCGCGTTCGAATACGGCTACGAAGCCGTCACCGGCACCGCCAGCGGCCGCGCCGGCGTGCTGGGCCGCCGCGCCGAGGATGATGACGGGCCGCCCTCGCTGGCCGGTTTCGCGCGATCGAAGGGAGCCTGGTGATGCCCGAGACGAGGATCCTGGACCAGTACGGCCGCCCGATCGAGCGGGGCAAGCTGACCGAGGAGCTGGCGGCGCCGTCGCTCCGTTCCGTCCGCCAGGTGATCTCCGACCACCCGGAGGCGGGGCTCACGCCCGCCCGGCTGGCGCGGCTGCTGCTCGACGCCGAGCAGGGCGAGCCCACGGCCTATCTGGAACTGGCCGAGGCGATGGAGGAGAAGTATCCCCACTACGCCGCCGTCGTCGGCGTCCGCAAGCGCGCCGTCGCCGGACTGGAGCTGCAGGTCGAGGCCGCCTCCGACGCGGCCGACGACGTGAAGGCGGCCGACCTGGTGCGCGAGGCCGTGGTGCGCGACGGCATCGAGGACGAGCTGATCGACCTGCTGGACGGCATCGCCAAGGGCTATGCCGTGGCCGAGATCATCTGGCGGCAGGAGGCCCGGGCCTGGTGGCCGGAGCGCCTGGAGTGGCGCGACCCGCGCTGGTTCCGGCCCTCGATCGAGGACGGCACGACGCTGCTGCTGCGCGACATCGCCGGCGATCTGCCGCTGGCGCCGTTCAAGTTCATCACCCATCACGCCCGCGCCAAGTCCGGCATCCCGATCCGCGCCGGCCTGGCCCGGGCGGCGGCCTGGCTCTACCTGTTCCAGAACTTCGGGCTGAAGGACTGGATCGTCTTCGCCGAGACCTTCGGCCACCCGATCCGCATCGGCCGCTACGATGCCGGCGCGAGCGCGGAAGACCGGAAGGTTCTGCTCAACGCGGTCAGCGCCATCGGCACCGACATGGCCGGCATCGTGCCGCGCTCGATGGAGATCGAGCTGATCGAGGCCAAGCTCGCCGGCAATATCGACCTGTTCGAGCGGCTCTGCGCCTATCTCGACCAGCAGGCCTCCAAGCTGGTGCTGGGCCAGACCGCGACCACCGACGCCATCGCCGGCGGTCACGCCGTGGGCCGGGTCCACGACGACGTGCGCGAGGACATTCGCGACGCCGACGCCCGCCAGCTCTGCGCCACGCTGGCGCGCGACCTGGTCAAGCCGCTGGTCGATCTCAACCTCGGGCCGCGGCGCGCCTATCCCAGGATGCGCCTGGTGGCGCCCGACGACATTCCGCTGGACAAGCGGATCGACGGGCTCAAGACCTTCGTGCCGATGGGCCTGAAGGTGCAGATGTCGGAGATCCGCGACATGCTGGGCTTCGCCGATCCGGACGAAGGCGCAGAGCTGCTGGTGGCGCCGGCGCCGCAGGCAGTCCCGCCGCCGGGCGGGACGGACGATCCGGCGGCGGACCCGGCCGAGACCGCCGCCCGGCGCGACCGCCTCACGACCGCAGCTGCGACCGGCGCGGAAGCCGACATGCTCGACAACCTCGCGATCGCGGCGCTGGAATCGGAGGGCTACGACCCGCTCTCCGACCTTGTCGCCGACGCCCTGGGCGAGCTGGCCGAGGCCGACGACTTCGACGACTTCGAGCGGCGCCTGCGCCGGCTGGTCGGCGGCGAGCCGCCGGACGGCGCCGTGGAAAGGCTGGGCGACATCCTGTTCCAGGCGAAGCTTGCCGGCCGCATCGGGGTGGGCCTGGACGAGGACGCCTGAGCCGTGGCGATCGAGCTCGAACCGCTGCCGCCGGCCGAGGCCGTCGCCTTCTTCCGCTCCAAAGGCTACCTCACCGGCTTCAGCTGGCGCGACGTCTCGGCCGAGCAGCACGGCCAGGCCTTCACGGTGGCCAAGGCGATGCGCCTCGACGTCATGGAGGCGATCCGGGGCGAGCTCGATCGCGCCCTGGCCGGCGGGACGACGTTCCAGGATTTCCGCAAGACGCTCACGCCCCGGCTGAAGGAGCTGGGCTGGTGGGGCCGCAAGCCCATGTTCGACGAGCTCACCGGCGAGACGATCGAGGCGCAGCTCGGCTCCGACCGGCGGCTCCGCATCATCTACGACGCCAATCTCCGCGCCGCCCACGCCGCCGGCCACTGGACCCGTATCCAGGCGACGAAACAGGATCTGCCGTATCTCCGCTACGTCGCCGTCCTGGACGGGCGCACGCGGCCGCAGCACCGCGCCTGGCATGGCACGCTGCTGCCGGTCGACCACGTGTTCTGGCAGACGCATTACCCGCCCAACGGCTGGCGCTGCCGCTGCCAGGTCCAGCAGGTCTCCGAGGGCCAGATGCGCCGGCGCGGCTGGCAGGTGACCGAGCCGCCGCCCGAGAGCGGGCCCGGCCGGGCGCACGTCAACCGCCGGACCGGCGAGGTGATCGAGGCCCCGGCCGGCATCGATCCGGGCTGGGGCCACAATCCCGGTATGGCGGCCGAGGGGCGGTTTCCCGATCCGGCCCGCTACACGGATGCCGACTGGGGCCACGCCGCCGCCAGGGCCGCGGTGGAGAGCCCGCACTTCGAGGATATCGTCCGCGGCACCGCCGGGGGCGCCGCGCCGGTCGCCTGGCTGGACGAGGCGCTCGCGGCCGCGATCGGGACGGACGTGCAGCGCGTGGATCTCTCGGCCGACACCATGCGGAAACAGCGCGGCGAGCTGCCCGGCAATCCCGGCCACCCGGAGCTGACCCTCGTCGATTATCGACGTCTTCCAGACCTCATCGGCGGCGGATCGGTCTACAGCGACCGGGAGCGGAGCCTGCTGATCTTCTCGGAGCACGAGGGCCGCTTCTACCGCATCGCCCTGAAGGCGACAGCGGACGGGCAGGCGGCGTTCCTGACCTCGTTCACGAAAGTGCGCCGCGAGAACGCCCTGCGCCAGCAGCGGCGTCGCCGGAAGATCGACCGCGGAGATTGAAGACCGGCGGGGTGGGCGCCCGATCTGAACCCACATTGCGCTCGACGCCGAAGGCGCCTGCTACGGCTTCGGGACTTTCACCGTGTATCCCGCCGGCACCGTCAATATAGCGATCCGCCCGCCGCGATGAAAGCCAGAGGGCCGGCGGTTGTGGGACCGATTGGAGATGACCTCCCAAAAGTGCTCAGTGCAGATCGGTGGATGGCCTCGATGACGGATCCGAAGGCAGGGGCTATTGGAAGGACTCCAAGATCGACCGCGTCATTTCGCTGAATTTCCGGAGCATCTCGGCAACGGGCGGACGACCGATGTCGGGAACGTCGGCCAGCGATACGCTCAGCGTGATGTTCAACTGCAGGCCCTCGTCGGCGTCCCATCGTGCGACTGGGTCGCCATCGGTGTAGGGGCCATCCCAGAGCGCGATCAGCCTGATATGACCGTTGCCGCTGACGTGGGCGTCCCCGCGTTCTATGCCGCAGACAAGCAGCTTCCGGTGCTTATCCGTCAGGTCCAGATGGTGAAGAGCGTAGAGTAGCGCGTTGCCGCCGCGAAACGGTCGGAAGCCCAGAATTGCTGCCTGGTCCGCTTCGGAAAGACGCCGAAACTTCTTCCTGGTTCTCTTGTCGGCGAGTCCCTGCTCCGATTTGGCGAAAGGAAAGTAAGTATCGGAGGGCTCCCGATGGCCGTTGCGCTCGGCGAGAGCGCAGGCGAGAAGGTCGAGCGCGCTTCGCTGCGCGTGGATGATGGCGCCAGTCTGAACGCCGATTGACCGGGGCACGGGAGCCGCAGTCTTGAAGAAATAGATCAGGCCGCGCCCCTCGGGATCCGGCACCGGTCTCAGCCGATAGGGCTTCTGATCCAGAAATCCCCTAAGCTTCTGATCGAGAGCATCGATCTGAGTATCGGCCCAATCGATCTTCGCAAACGCGTCTGCCAGATCATCTGGGTCCATGCCAATTGCTCCGTTCGAACAGGTTGTCGTCCCCGTCGCTACAAACGCCAGCCCAGCGTCGTGAGCCATGTCCAGATCGTCTGGCCGACCTCCAACAGGGCGGGCGCGATACCCAGAATCTCCGAGCCGGCCTTCGTGCCGGCCACGATCACAGTAGCATCTACGAACCGGTCAGCCTTCTTCAGGATCCAGCCGGCAATCCGCCGGCCGAGAGATTCGGTTCGATCCTGGATGGCCTTCACTTCGGTCAGTTGGTCGCGATCCGGCTGCGCGGGCAGCGATTTCAGATGCGCCACGTCGTGGGACAGCTGTTCGAATTCCGCTCGGGTGATCGGCAGCTCATCGGGGATGGGTTCCGGCGGCTGGTTGTGACCCATGCCGGCGGGGCCC
This sequence comes from Minwuia thermotolerans, assembly GCF_002924445.1. Taxonomy (NCBI): domain Bacteria; kingdom Pseudomonadati; phylum Pseudomonadota; class Alphaproteobacteria; order Minwuiales; family Minwuiaceae; genus Minwuia; species Minwuia thermotolerans. The sequence continues at coordinate 38,096 of NZ_PIGG01000037.1, read as the reverse complement.
TGACCGATCTTCTCCAGTGCCGCTTCCAGTTGCTCGATGCGCTGGAGCATGTCCTGATGGGCTTTGGCCGCGGAGAAGCGCTCATCGTTCCAGGGACGGGTCTCCTCCTCCCATTTCGTCTGCCGATTCTGCCACGTATCATCGTCGGACGGACGGATTCGCGCTCCGTGCGGCGCCCACTCGAAGGAGTACCGGTCAAGCTCTAGGGCGGCGCGCTCCATTTGCTCCCAGGTAGCGACGTCATCGAAATATTGCTCAATCACGTCGATGGTCTCGTAGGGGCCACCCCAGATGTAATTGTACTCGCCGTCATTTCTTGGCGTCCCCATCTCCGGCGGTTCGTAGTTCCGAAGGAACCACTCCTCGATCTTCGTGGCGCCCTCTTCCACGCTCAGGGCGCGAAGATCCTCTCGGGGCAGGTCCGGTGCCCGGAGCTGCGGTTCCTCGAGTCGCGGCTTGGCCGCTTTCTCCTCATTTAGCTCTTCGGCTGATCTCCACCTTGCCTGCCCAAGTCTGGCCCGCCCAAAGCTGGATTTCCCGTATGTGGCCTGACCATATCTCGCCGGTTCCCGATCCTGCTGACCGAGTTGGCCCTTGAGGAGAAGCGCCAACCTTTCGGCGCTGCCTCGAAATCCGTTGGCCTCTTCGGCCGCCATGTCGTCGACACGAAGCAACCATCGCGACACCAGATCTGCCGCAAGTTTGGGGTGGGCCGACGTTCGGGGGAATTCGATGTCACGCGTCGGCAGAAAGCGCACCGGCAGAATCAGGTCCTTGCGGCCGAGTTGTCTCTCGAAAGACTGGAAGAGTTGCGCCTCCAGGCGGCACAGGGGGTCCGAGAACCAGGCCGGGGTTATGAAGGCCAGAAGAACGGCGCTGCCATCGTTTTCACCGGCGCACGCCCGCTCCCAGGCCTCGGCGGCGGGGTCTTCGCTCCGATCCACCCAGATATGGACGTTCTTCAGGCCGACCCCGTAGACCTCACGCTGCAGGCGAAACGCTAGGTCGGAAATGGAATCCGCCTCCGCGCTGTTCCGCGCAAAGCTCAGGAACAGGTCGTACTCGGTCTCCGCCATGATGCCGGCCACGCCCCCTCTTGTGCTCGTCCGGCAACATTCTGGTGCATGCGCGATGAAGCCGGCAACCCGGGTCGCTCTCAGGGGGCCGTCAGGGGGCTTCTCGGGTTCGGCGGGAGCCGATGGGCCCGGAACCGGCTCTCGCCGCTCCTGCCCCCTTTTAGTGGCTATTATTCGTCTATTAGAAACTCGGGTCCGGGTGTCTCGGCCAGCGCCAGGCTGCAGCCGCTCCACCGATCGCCGCGGCGCGGGCAGCGGCCGGCGTCGCGAAGGGCCGTGAGCATGTCCGGCACCGCCATCCCGGGGCCGAAGCGGCGCAGCAGGGTGCGCAGGCGGTAGCGCCCGTTCTTGCCGCAGCGGGTGCAGCGGATCGCGATCATGCGATCCTCGACCAGATCCAGAACGGTGCGCGACGCGGCCATGGGGCGATGATCGGCGATCGCATTGCGCCGCGCCACAGTTGCAATCTGCCTGCACGCGGCGCCGGTGGCGTCAGTGCATTTTGAAGCGGTTGCGCAGCGTGAGCAGCAGGAACAACAGCGTAATGACGCCGCCGACGGTCTGGACGCTGCTGATGACGTGCAGGCTGTCGATGGTCACCCGGATGGTCACTACTCCTCTGTCATGTCCGCCTCATCGAGCGCCAATTGCTCTACGAATAAGGGCTCTTCGTCCGAGGCTTCATCCCACAATTCGCGAAAGTGGCGTAGCGTGCTCTTTTCCTCGTCTGTCGTCCCGGGACCCGCAAGAAGTTCATCGACACAGGAAATCAGTCGTTTCGGATCGCACAGCCCGGCGACCAACTTCTTGTGAACTAAATATCGTGTTCTAGTGACGTTGCTGCGGCCAGAAGACGACTGGTTCGTGGAAACAAAGGAACCCGCAAGCGCCACGACGAGCTGAGGATCTTCCAGATTCTGCTGAACCCAGTCCCGGACAGTCTCCTCTCCCATCATCTCCTCCAGTTGCATCCACACATAGAGCGAAGAAACCAGTTCGGGTACTTGAAGCAAGGACATATCGGATGCGGCCCGCGTGACCGCCTCCAATGCGAGATCACGCAGTTCGATTGCCGCCTCGCTTGACACGATGGATCGCTCGGCCCCTCGTCGACCCTCAATCAGGCCGTTGTTTCGTAATGCGCGATCCGCAAGGCTCAGAAGGAACTGCAGAGACGCGAGCTTCGCAGCCCGGACGACTGCACGATCGAATTGCTCTTTGGAAACTCGGTCTCTGAAACGGTTGAGCAACCAGTGCGCGCGGAGTTCGTTGTCCTCGAAATCCCCCAACCGCCTGGACCCGTCTATCGGCAAATTGATCTCGTCAACCACACTGAACACAGCCCCGAGGAAGCTTTCGATATTCTGCTCGGGCACGTCCTCGGCGCGAACCACCAACTCATCGAGCAGAGAGGCAGCTTTAGTCCCGCCTTGGCGCCTGGGTCGGGCGCTTGCTTTCCGCAGCGCGCTCGCAACTGTCTTCCCGTCCCCCGACTGACTGATGATCTGATCCAACTGTGAGGCTGGTAACGTGCTGTCGTCGATGGCATAGCGGAAATACGAGTCGAAAAAGGTCTCGCTACAGATCTGCCGGTTCTTGCGCCATTCGGCTTCCCAATCGGAATCGTAGCCACTACCACCCCAGTAGATCTCCAACCTCGGGAATAGGCGCGATAGCGCTTGCTGAAGGACTCTGACCGATGGCTGATCAAGGCCGTCGAACAACGTCTTCGTCATCGAAGCCCTGTCGTCCTCTGAAAGACCGCGAGCTGCCGGACGTCGGAGCACGGCATTCTTGTTGTCAAAAATGCGCCGATGCAGGAGAGGAAGAAAGACCCGCAAAGCCTCGATGCCCACGAAATCCGCCCTGTCGAGTTCACCTTCGACGGATGGCCAAAGGATTTTGAGGACGTTGTCGAACCGCGCCAGGTCTCGCGCCGTATTGAGGAAGGGCCAGACCACGTCAACAAGGACGTCCAGAATGCGTGCCTCGTCATCCTGGTTCTGCGCATCCACTGCGCGAAGGACCTGTTCCCGCAGTTTGTAGCGGAGGTCAGTCTTGTCTGGAGGAGGCACCTCGAAGGAAGCCTGGATGATCTTGTCGAGATACTGCTGGTCTGCCCCTGAGAATCTTTCCTTAAGGTGACGCTCGACCAGAGCTCGATCGAAAACGAGCATGTATGTGATGTTGGGCAATCGACCTGAGGATTTCACGAGTTGGAACACCATCATCGCTTCTTCGATATCGAGCCGGTCCAGATCGTCGATGACCACGAGATAACGCTTGCCTGCTTCCCGAAGTGCGTCCGAAATCCGCCGGTGCTCGTGTGGGACAGTGGCCTTGGGGTCTTCAAGAAAGTCCTGCAACACGCCGCCGGTCGCCCTGAGAGCCTTCTCCATGGCGGATCCGCCGATCAGCCCAACGATCGGCGCGATACTGGCCGAGTGTTTTCCCAAGCGGTGACCGATGGCGCGTAGACGCGCTCTCTCCCTATCAGGCAGGGACATCGCTGCCGCCAGTTCCGCAAAGAAATCCGCATGAAGGGACTCCTTGTCGGTGAACCACCAGGGATTGAACTCGATGATCTCCAGATTCTCCCTGTCCTCACCAAACTCGGCATCTAGGCAGTGCCGGACGAGGGCGACCGTGCTGCTCTTGCCGATGCCCCAAGGGCCGTGGACACCGAGGACGAAGCTGTCCTCGCTGCGATTCTTTGCGATCACTCGGGCAATCGTTCTGGCAAAGGACGTCAGCTCGAATTGATCCTCGTCGGGCTCGGCGATCGGGCGATCGCTATTCATCGTCCATTCCTGGATTTCGGCTTGTTCCCCTGACGGCTCGGTCATCAACCCGGTCCCCCTCGTCTTTTCCCGCCTGACGGCGACAGAATAGACAATTTTCTTCCCTGGCGTCATGGTGGCGGACCGCCGTGTTGCGAGGCTGGCTGGCCCAGTCCGGCAAGACCGGCCAGGCACAGTCGCCCCGCCCGCCGACCCTCCGCCATCCCGGGCGGGGCGGGCCGTGGGGCGTAACCGTTACGCCCTTATCCGGCCGGGCCGGGAGCCGCACAGTCGGCCCCATGGATCGGCAATTCGCATACGGACAGCCCCAGCCCGTCACCGCCGCCGCCGAGGCGGCCGATGGTGGGGATTGGATCACGCTCTGGCCCGCCGGCGGGGCCGAGGTCGTTCCCGTCGACGGCCGCGGTTCCTGGCGGGTGACCGACGCGGCCAAGGTCGTCGAGACCTCGCTCGCCACGGCCGCCGGTCACGTCCTGCCCATCGACTTCGATCACGACATCCACAAGCCCCGGCCCGGCCGCACCGGCCGCGCGGTCGGCTGGATCGACCGCCTGGAGGCGGCGGAAGACGGCGCCATCCGCGGCCGCGTCGAGTGGACCGCCGAGGGCCGCGAGGCGCTGGCGTCCAGGGCCTACCGCTTCATCTCTCCGGCCTTCGGCACCGACAAGGCGGGCAACGTCACCCGCATCGTCGGCGCCGGTCTGGTCAATGTTCCCGCGATCCAGGAGCTGCCTGCGGTCGCACACGCCCAGGAGGACGACCCCACCATGACCAAGGAACAGCTGGCCGCGCTCCGGAAGGCGTTCGGCCTGACGGACGACGCCGACGCCGCCGCCATCGTCACGGCGGCCGATCAGCTCTCGACCTCGCACACCGCCCTGGAGACGGCCGCGGCCAAGGTCGCGAATGCCGCCGGCCAGGACGAGCTGACCGAGGCGGTCGCCACCGGCGTCGCGGCGAAGCTGCAGACCGCTTCCGCCGAGCCGGACCCGAAGAAGTACGTGCCGAAGCCCGCCTATGACGAGCTGGCGGCCCGCGTCGAGAAGCTGGAGACGGCGAGCGCCGCCTCCGGCGCGCAGGCCGCCGTCGAGGCGGCGACCAAGGCCGGCAAGGTCTCGCCCGCGCTCAACGAGTGGGCGATGAACTACGCCACCGCCGACCCGGAGGGCTTCGCCGCCTGGGCCGAGAAGGCCCCGGTGATCGTCGCCGCCGGCCGCGACCCGGCCATCGCCACCGCCGCCGCGCACACCGACAAGTCCGGTCTATCGGCCGAGGAGCTGCAGGTCGCGCGGTCGATGGGCCTCACGGCCGAGGCCTTCAAGGCCGCCCGTGACGAGAACGAGGAGACCAGCCAGTGACCGCGCTTTCCGCCGACCGCAACACGCCGCTGATGGAGGGCGTCTTCCACGACCTCCCCGTCAAGGCCGCGACCCTGATCCACGCCGGCGCCCTGGTGGCGCTCAGCGGCGCCTTCGTCCAGCAGGGCGCCACCGCCACTGGCCTGGTGGCCGTGGGCCGCGCCGAGGAGAGGGCCGACAACTCCGCCGGCGCCAATGGTGACATCACCGTCCGGATCCGCGAGGGCGTCTTCCGCTGGGCCAATTCGGAGGGCGGCGAGGCGATCGCGGTCTCCGAGATCGGCAAGGCCTGCTGGATCGTCGACGACCAGACGGTCGCCAAGACGAGCAATGGCGGCGCGCGCAGCCCCGCAGGCATCGTCACCGACGTGGACGCCCAGGGCGTCTGGGTCCGCACCGGGCCGCAGGTCCTGGTCAGCCCGGACGGCGCGCTGCTCGCCGCCAACGACCTGGGCGACGTCGATGACGCGGCCGCCGCGCGCGGCAATCTCGGCGCCGACAAGATCTTCCTCAACGCCAAGGCCGCGGATCTGAGCGGCACCGACGTCTACCGCCTGGTGGCGCCGCTCGCCGGCGACATCACGAAGTTCCGCTCGGTGCTCGACGGCGCCCTGGCGGACGGCGACGCGACGCTGACGCTCTCGATCAACGGCACGCCCGTGACCAACGGCGTGATCACGATCGCCGAGGCCGGCTCGGCCGCCGGCGACGTCGACGAGGCGACGCCCACGGCCGCCAACACCGTGGCCGCCGGCGACGTCATCGCCATCACCGTGGGCGGCGCCAACAGCGCGGCCCGGGTGGCCGACACCGTCCTCGAAATCACCTACTGAGCGGAGCTTCCAGCACCATGATCATCAACCGGGGCAATCTCGCCACGCTCTTTACGGGGTTCAAGGCGAGCTTCCAGAACGGCATTGGCCAGCACGAGCCGCAGTGGCCGCGGGTCGCCACCCGCGTGCCGTCGACCACTTCCGAGGAGGAGTATGGCTGGCTCGGCCAGGTGCCGAACCTGCGCGAATGGTTCGGCGACCGGGTCGTGCAGAACCTTCAGCAGCACGACTACTCGATCAAGAACCGGAAGTTCGAGCTGACCCTCGGCGTGCCGGTGGACCACATTGAGGACGACAAGTACGGCGTCTACGCGCCGATGTTCGAGGAGATGGGCCGCTCGGCCGCCGCGCACCCGGACCAGCTGATCTGGCCCCTGCTCAACGCCGGCTTCTCGACCGTCTGCTATGACGGGCAGTTCTTCTTCGACACCGACCACCCGGTGCTGGACGAGAACGGCGAGGTCCAGTCGGTCGCCAACACCGACGGCGGCGCGGGCACGCCCTGGTTCCTGATGGACGTCAGCCGGCCGCTGAAGCCGCTGATCCACCAGGTCCGCCAGGAGGGCCCGCTGGTCCGCCAGGACGCGCCCACCGACGAGCCGGTCTTCAACAGCGACGAATACAAGTACGGCATCAAGCACCGTCGCAATGTCGGGTTCGGCTTCTGGCAGTTCGCCTGGGGCTCCAAGCAGACCCTCAACAAGGCGAACTACAAGATCGCCCGCGAGAGCCTGATGGGGATGAAGGGCGACCATGGCCGGCCGATCGGCGTCATGCCGCGGCTGCTGGTCGTGCCGCCTTCGCTGGAAGGCGAGGCGCTGGAGATCCTCAACGCCGAGCGCGACGCCGCCGGCGCCACCAACGTCTACAAGGGCACGGCCGAGCTGCTGGTCGTGCCGTGGCTGGGCTGACGGAGATGACCATGCACGCCTACGAGAACAGGATCCTGGTGGTGACCGCGAAGCGGCCCGGCTTCCGCCGCGCCGGCCGCGCCTGGCCGGCCGAGCGGACCGAGGCGCCCGCCACCAACTTCCGGCCCGACCAGGTGGAGGCCATCCTGGCCGACCCGATGCTGGTCGTCCACCTGGAGGACGCGCCGGCGCCCGCGGACCCGCCCATGACCGAGACGGAGATCCACGAGAAGCTGCTCGACGTCTTCCCCGGCCTGGACCAGGCGAAGGACTTCACCCGGGACGGCACGCCGAAGGCGAAGTCCGTCGAGCGCATCGCCGGCTTCGCCATCCCGGCGGCAACGATCGCCACGTCCTGGGCCGCCTTCCGGGCGATGAAGGAAGGCGACGGCCAGGGTGGCAGCGACGGCGGCAACGCGGGCGGCGGCGGGAGCTGACGCCCGAGGAGATCCCGAGCGAAAGCTCGTGCTGAAGCGCGCCGGCCGGGCTGGCGCGTGGAGCGGGTGAGTAGGCCCGCCGGCGGGCGGACGCCGGCTGCGACGTCTGAGGCATGGGCGTGACAGGCCGGAGAGACGGCCACCTTTTTCTCACCGGGGCCGAGCCATGAGCTACACCACCAAGGCCGACATGACCGCCCGCTTCGGGGCCCGGGAACTGGAGCAGCTGACCGACCGCGACGGCCAGGCCGGCGCCATCGTCGACAGCGTCCTGGACAGCGCCATCGCCACGGCCGAGGCGGAGATCAACGGCTACCTGGTCAAGCGCTACACGCTGCCGCTGGCCGACCCGCCGGCGCAGCTGACCGCCTGGGCGGCCGACATGGCCCGCTACTACCTGCACGTCCACAGCGTCCCCGAGACCGTGCGCACCCGGCACGAGGCCGCGGTGAAGGGTCTGCAGCAGGTGGCCCGCGGGCTTCTCAGCCTGGGCGACGACGACGCCGGCGACAGCGCCGCGGCCTCCGAGGGCGCGCCCGAGTTCACCAGCCCGGGCCGGACCTTCTCGCGGCAGAGCCTGAAGGGCCTCTGATGGCGCTGCAGCTCACCATCGATGTCGACGGCTTCGAGCGCGCCCGGGGCGGGCTCCGGCGGCTCCGCCAGGCCGGCGAGGATCTCACGCCGATCATGCGTTCGATCGCGGGGCAGATGGAGAGCCACACCGTTGGGCACTTCGACACGGAGACCGCGCCGGACGGACGGCCCTGGAAGCCGTCGCTCCGCGCCCGCGCCGAAGGCGGCCGGACCCTGACCGACGCCGGCCGGCTGCGGCGCTCGATCACGAGTTCGGCGACCGCCGATACGGCCTCGGTCGGCACCAACCTGGTCTACGCCGCGATCCACCAGACCGGCGGCCAGATCCGCGCGAAGACGAAGAAAGGCCTCGTCTTCCGCATCGGCGGCGCCTGGGTGCGCAAGCGCGAGGTGACGATCCCCGCCAGGCCCTTCATCGGCCTTTCAACGGCGCTTCAGGAGGACATCGAAGGCATCGTCGTCCGCCGCCTCGACGCCGCCGCGGGCGGCGGGCCCAGCTCGGGAGCGGGGGCATGAAGATCCAGCCCGTCATCGATCACCTGAAGGCCGTCGGCCTCGGCTATCTCGACATCGGCGGCGCCGCGGAGCTGGGCGAGGTGCTGGAGAACGCGCCCCGCCTGCCGGCGCTGTTCATCGTGCCCACCGGCGAGACCCGGACCGGCGGCCGCGAGACCGGCCCGAAGCTGCGCCAGCGAATCACCTACGCGTTCTCGGCCGTCTCGGTGGTGCGCAACGTCGCCGGCGGCACCGGCGCGGCCGGGAATGACGAGCTGGCCGATCTCCGCGACGGGCTGATCGGCGCCCTGGTCGCCTTCCGCCACCCGGCCGGGCGCAACAATCCGATCCCCGTCTCCGGCCGCCTGGCCGAGCTGACCGACCGCATCCTGATCTTCGAGGACGCCTTCCGCTTCGACGGCGTCGAGACCCGCGAGGTGACGTCATGACCGAGACCACCCGCCGCCGCGGCGGCATCTACCGCCGCGAGGCCGACGACAAGCCGGCGCGCCTGGTGAAGGGCAGCCGCACCGCGCCGCCCGCCGATCCCGCCCACCGGATCATGGCCGAACCCGCGCCCCGGCCGATGACCGAACCCGCGCCCCGGCCGAAGCCGGCCGCGGCGCCCAAGGAGGACTGAGCCGTGCCCTATGATTACGACGAGTACCTGATCCTGGCGAAGACCGAGGTGACCGAGGGCACGGACCCGACGCCGGCGATCGGCGACGCCGTGCTCTGCGTCGGCAGCCCACAGTGGAACCCGCTGGCGGCGAGTTACGGCGACCGGGAGCTGGTCGACGGCCGTGCCGGCGCCAAGAAGCAGTTCGTCGGCGCGCCGCACGCCACCCTCGGCCTTTCCGTCGAGCTCGCCGCCGGCGGCGACGACGCCGCGCTCGATACCGTGCCCCACTGGGCGGCGCTGCTGCTGGCCTGCGGCTTCGCCCAGACGGTAACCGCCGACACCAAGGTCGACTTCCAGCCGGTCTCGGCTGACTACGGCTCGGTCACGATCCATCCCAACATCGACGGCGTCGACGGCCGCCTGCTCGGCGCGCGCGGCAACGCGGTGATCGAGGGCCGCGCCGGCCAGGTGCCGCGGATCAACTTCCAGATGCTGGGCCTGCGCCAGGCAATCGCCGCGGCGGCGCAGATCTCCGGCTCGCTGCCCGCCTTCGCAGAGGGCCTGCCGGTGGGCGCGGTCGAGACCACGATCACCATCGGCGGCGAGGCCATGCGCGTCTCCGAGTTCTCGATCGACTGCGGCCGCCGGCCCAGCTTCGACGACATGGCGGGCCATCGCGGCGTGCGCATCAACCGCCGGCGGATGTCCGGGCGGATCAGCCTCGACCTGCCGACGATCGGGACCAAGAACCTGGTCGAGGAGGCCGCGGCCGCCGGGACGCAGGCGATCGTCATCACCCACGGCGCCAGCGGCGGCGACATCGTCGAGATCACCATGCCGGCGGTGCAGATCAAGACGGGCCAGTTCACCGACCGCGACGGCGTACTGGCAATGCCGCTGGACCTGCAGATCACGCCCTCGTCGGGCGACGACGAGATCACCATCACCACGAAGTAGGAGGCTCCGCTGTTCACCCTTTCCGAGCGCGAGACGTTCTCGTGGCCCGTCGCCGTGCCCGCCCCCCAGGCGGACGGCACCATGGCCTTCCAGGAGTTCACCGCCGTCTTCGAGCGGCTGCCGGTCGACGAGGCCGAGCCGCTGGCGAAGGAATCCAACGCCGCCTTTCTCGGCCGGGTGCTGGTCGGCTGGACCGAGGTCCGCGACGCGGACGGCGCCGATATCGAGTTCTCGGACACGGCCAAGGCGCAGTTCCTGCGCCACATCCCCGCCGTCCAGGCGGCGGTACTGGCCTACTGGCAGGCGCTGTCGGGCCGGGAGTACGCCAGAAAAAACTCCGCGAGCTCGGCCGGCGCTTCGCCGGCGGCCGGGCGCGGCGCAGCTCCTCGGCGATCCGCCAGGCCGAGCGATGGGGCCTGAGCGAGGACCAGCTGGAGCGCCTGCGGCGGCGGCGCCCCGAGATGGCGGCGGGACTGCTGGTCCTGCCGGCCTCGGCCGGCCCGGCGATCGAGCTCTTCGCCCTGGTCCAGGGCCAGTGGCGGCAGCTCATGCAGCTCATTCCCGCCGGCGCCGGCTTCGTGCCGCTCTCCCGTCCCGCCGCCCTGGACTACGCGGCGGTCGAGGCGGCGGCGCGCATGGCCGGCATCGAGATGACGGCGGCGCGGTTCGGCGATCTCCGCGCGCTGGAGGCGGGCGCGGTTTCCGTCTTCGCCGAAGCGGCGGGAGGTAGCGGATGACCGAGTACCGCGTCGGCCTGACGCTCACCGCCCGGGATGCCGGTTTCACCGGCGCCACCCGCGAGGCCGAGGCCGGGCTGGAGCGGCTGGACCGCTCCACCGACCGCGCCGCCGAGGCCCAACGCGGCTTCGAGCGCGCCACCCGCTCGGCTGCGGCCGAGCAGCAACGCATGGCCCGCTCCGGCGTCGAGCTGGAGCGCGCGGTCCGCGGCGTGGTCGCCGCCCTGGCCGCCTTCGGCGCGCTGCGCGTTGCCCGCTCGATCGCCGAGACCGGCGTCGCCGTCGAATCCATGACGAACGCACTGGCGGTCGCCACCGGCTCGGCGGAGGCCGGCGCCGACGCCATGGCCTTCGTGCGCGCCGAGGCCGACCGCCTCGGCCTCTCGCTCCGGCCGGCGATCGAGAGTTTCACGGCGCTGGCGGCCGCGACCCGGGGCACGGCGATCGACGCCGGCCAGACCCGCGAGATCTTCACCGCCGTCTCCGAGGCCATGGCCGTGCTGGGCCGGTCGTCGAACGAGACCGAGCGCGCCCTGCTGGCGATCCAGCAGGTGATCTCCAAGGGCAAGGTCTCAGCCGAGGAGCTGCGCGGCCAGCTGGGCGAAGTCCTGCCGGGCGCCTTCCAGGTCGCCGCCAGGGCCATGGGCGTCTCGACACAGGCGCTTTCGGATATGCTGGAGCAGGGCGAACTCTTTTCCGACGACTTCATCCCGCGCTTCGCCCGCCAGCTGCGGGCCGAATTCGCCGATGGCGTGACCGGAGCCGCCGAATCGGCGCGCGCGGCCTTCAACCGCTTCGGCACGACGATCTTCGACCTGGAGGTGGCGCTGGCCGAGGGCGGCTTCCTCGACGCGGTCACCGAATCGGCGCAGGAACTCGCCGTCGTCCTGCGGGATCCGGCCGTGGTCGACGGGCTCTCCACCGTCGCCTCCGCGATCGGCGACATCACCGTTTTCGCGGCGCGCAACCTGGAGACGATCGCGGCGCTCGCCGCCGGCTACGCCACCGCGCGGATCGCCACGGCCGGCTTCGCCGCCGCGACCGGCGGCGCGGCGATCGCCATGCGCGGCCTCAACGTCGCCATGCGGTCGAACCCAATCGGCCTGGTCGCCGGCGTGGCCGCAACAGCCGCCGCGTCGATGATTGACCTCGGCGGCGACACGGACACCGCGACCGAGGCCATCGAGCGACAGGCCCGCGCCCTCGGCCGGCTGACCGACAACAGCCGCGCGGCGGCGCTGGAGACGGCGGAACTCCGCCTGCAGGGACAGCGTCTTCGGGAGCAGGCGCTCACGGCGGAGCTCGACAGCCTGGCCGCCGACCTGCAGGCCCGGGAAGAAGAACGGCAGCTGCTGCAGCGGAGCCAGCCCAACAACCTGGCGCTTGGCCTCGTCCAAAGTCACCAGCGCCAGGGTGATAGTGAGGACATCGACCACGCCCGCGCCGAGCTGGAACAGCTCCAGAGCAGCATCGCCGCCACCCGCGCCGAGATTGAGCGGCTGAAGTCGGCGGAGACGAAGGCCGGCAGCGGTGACGACGACCCGCCGGGGCGCGCGCCGAAGAAGAACCCCTTCGCCGACGCGATCGCGGACGCCGAGGCCGAGCTGGCGGCGATCGAGCGTCTGCGCCGCGCCCGCCAGGTCTCGCCGGACTTCGAGCGGCTGACCGCGATCGACATCGAGGCCGAGCAGCAGACAGCCCGCATCGTCGAGCAGGCGGCCGACGCGAAGATCGAGGTCACGCGCCGCCAGGCCCTGGAGCTGGAGGCGCTGGTCTCGGAGCTGCTGCTGGCGCAGCAGGCCGAGCGCGATCATGCCAAGGCGACCCGCGAGGCCGCCCGCGCGGCCGAGGAGACCGCCCGGCTGCACGAGCAGACCACCGACGACATCTCCCAGCGGCTCGACCAGCTGGCGCCGAGCTTTGAGCGCGCCGCGGCCGCCGCCGACCGGTGGCGGGACGAGGCCCTGGCCGGGCTGGACGAGACCGCGGCCGGCTATGCCGAGTTCGCCGCCGACGTCGAGCGCATCCATGAGGGGATGCTGGCCGAGGCCTATCGCGAGGATCTCGACCGGCGCACCGACTGGGCCGCCGGCATCGAGCGCGCCATGGCCGAGGCGGAGGCCGTCCAGGGCGACTGGGCCGCGGTCTCCGAGGACCTGTTCGACCGCGCCACCCGCTCCGCCGAGGACTTCTTCGTGCGCCTGGTGCAGGGCAAGGCCTCGCTCTCCGACTTCGTCGATTTCGCCGTCGCCGAGCTGGCGCGGCTGGCCTTCCAGATGTCGATCAGCCCGATCCTGCAACAGGGGCTGGGCGAGCTGGGGCAGATCTTCGGCAGCCTGTTCGCGCCGTCCTTCGGGCCCGGCGCGGGTGGGTCGCTGGGCTCGGTCACCGGGGTGACGCCGCTGCACGAGGGCGGCGTCGCCGGCCGCGACGGCCAGGCGCCGCGGACGCTGCCGGCGGCGCTGTTCCGCACCGCGCCGCGCTATCACGAGGGCACGGCCGCCGCGGGCCTCGGCCCGCGCGAGGTGCCGGCAGTGCTGCTGGAAGGTGAGCGGGTGCTGACCGAGGCGCAGCAGGCGGCGACGGCGCGGACCATCTCCGGCCTGGCCGAGAGCCTGCGCGCCATGGCGGCGGTCTCGTCCGGCCGGGCCGAGGTCGCCGGCGGCGGCATGAACGTCGAGATCCACAATCACCTGGGGGGCGAGGCCGAGGCGAAGGCCAGCCGCACGCCTGACGGCGGGCTGCGCATCGACTTCCTGCGGCGCCTGAAGGACGACGTCTCCGGCGACATCGCTGCCGACCTCCGCTCCGGCCAGGGCCCGGTCTTCGCCGCCATGCGCGACGGCGGCCTGCCCATGAGCCTGCCCCGGCCGAGGGCCAACCCGTGAGCGCCCCGGTGACATGGCCGGCCGGCGTGCCCTACACGCCGTTCCGCGAACCGCTGCAGCTGCAGCCCATGACCTCGTTCAACGCGGTCGAGATGGACCAGGGCTGGACCGACCGGGAATCGCTCTTCACGGTCTCGCCGGCCCGCTACCAGGTCGAGATCGAGACCACGCTGCGCCAGTTCGAGATCCTGAAGGGCTGGTGGCGGCTCAATCTCGGCCGCGGCGCCCGGACCTTCCTGATGCCGGTCTGGACGGGCGAGGCCTATGTCGAGACCGAGTGCCGCATGGCCGTCGAGCCCTGGCGCGCCGGCCAGCCGGACGGCGACCGCTGGATCGCCGCCGTCCAGATCGAGATCCTCGACCTGCCGACGCCCGAGGCCGACGTGCTGGCGGCGATGCAGATCGCCGAGGTCATGGGCGCGGCCGGCATCCAGGCGCTGGCCGATCTGGCCGAGCTGGTGCACAGCGATTACCCGGCGGCGGTGGCCTGATGCCGGCCTTCCTGACAGACGCCGAGCGCGCCAGCCTGGCGATCCGCGAGCACGAGGCCTCGCTGCCGGCCGGCGAGGTGGAGCTGGTCACCCTGGAGTTCCGCCACCCGGCGCTGAGCGAGCCGGTACGCGTGGTCAACGACCGCGTCGGCCACCAGCTGACCCTGGAGGCGACGGCGCCCGCGAACCCGGGCGAGACCGTGACCTTCCAGCGCTCGGGCTTCCAGCTGACCTGGCCGGCGACCAAGCGCGACCGCAGCCCCGAGATCGAGCTGGAGGCGATGAACGCCAACGCCGCGCTGGAGCGGGTGCTCGACCTGACGCTCGCCTCCGACGCCGCCGTCGAGCTCACCGTCCGCTCGTATCTCTCGACCGACCTCACCGGCCCGGCCGCCATCGTCGAGGGCCTGGAGATCCGCGAGAGCCTCGCCACCGACCGCGCCGTCCGGGCGCGCGCCGGCATGTTCAACTGGGAGCGGGCCGCGGGGTTGATCTACACCCGCTCCAGCCACCCGCTGATCGGGGGCTGAGGGGATGCTGAACCGTTCGGACTCCATTCGCTTCGTCCGGCCGCTGATCGGGCTGCCCTGGGAACGCGGCGCAGCCGGGCCCGACGCCTTCGACTGCGGCAGCTTCACCGCCTTCGTCCAGCGCGGGATGATGGGCCGCGAACTGCCCGTCAGCCTTGCCGACTATGGCGACCTCGTCTCGGCCGCCGCGCTCCGCCAGGCCATCGCCGACGCCGAGCTGGACGCCGCCTGGCCGGTGGTGACCCGCGCCGAGGGCGAGGAAGCGGCGCGGCTCGCCACCACCGCCGGCTGGCGCCATGGCGACGTCGTCGTCTTCCGCCGGGGCGCGTTCTGTCATGTCGGCACCTGGACGGCGCTGGGCCAGGGCGCGACGGGGCTGCTGCACTGCGCCCGCTTCGACGGCGTGGTGCTGGAGCCCTGGTCGACGGCACGCGCGCGCAGCTGGACCTCGATCGAGGCCTGCCGCCCGGCTGCGGAGGCGAAGCCGTGAACCCGCTTCTGACAGGCCCCCTGCCGGCGAACGGCGTCCGCGTGGTGATCGCGAAGGATCCGCTCCGGCCGCTGCTGGGCGCGGAGGTGCGCCAGCTGCCGACCGGGATCACGGCGGCGACAGCGCTGATGCTGCTGGACGACGCAGCCCCGGCCCGGCCGCTCTGCTGGAAGGGCGCTTCGGCGCTGCTGCGTTCTCACCCGCTGACGGGCGAGAACGAGTGGGAGACCGTCCGCTTCCTCGCCGGCGACGTGCTCTACGTCACGCCGCCGCCGCCGGCCGATAGCGAGGGCGGCTCCAATCCCATCGCCATGGTGGCCATGATCGCCCTGATGGTGGTGGCGCCCTATGCCGGCGCCGCCATGTTCGGCGCGGGCACCTTGGGAGCGGCGGTCGCGACCGCCGTGATCTCCGTCGCCGGCGGCTTCCTGATCAACGCCCTGTTCCCGCCGTCTGCGCCCGCCGCGCCGCCGCCGCTGCCGGGGCCGGGCGAGGCCTTCCGCGCCACGCTGTCGGGTCAGATCGTCCGCGCCGGCGAGCGCATCCCCGAGCTGCACGGCACGGTCCGCTTCGCGCCGAAGTGGATCGCGCCGCCCTATGGCGAGTTCGCCGACAACGAGCACCTGGTCTTCGCCCTCTACAGCCTCGGCAGGGACAAGGTCCGCCTCGACCGCCTGGAGTTCGAGGACACGGTGATCTGGACCGAGGCCGATGGCGTGACCACCGCTGGTGGCGCGCTGGAGATCGAGATCGTCGAGCCCGGCGACCCGGTGACGCTGTTCCCCGCGGCCGTCACCAGCTCCTCCGAGCCGGCCGGCACCAAGCTCCGCGCCGAGAACGAGCTGGAGGGCGGCGAGACCACCGACGACCTCTTCCTCGGGCCCTTCGCCGCCTGCCCGGCCGGCCAGGTCGCCGACCGCATCGGCGTCGACATCGAATGGCCCGGCGCGCTGTTCAAGACGGTCTCTAACCGCATCCGCCAGACCACGGTGACCTGGCGCGTCGAGGCGCGCGAGATCGACGACAACGGCGACCCGGTCGAAGGCGCGTCGTTCGAGCTGCTGGGCGCGGAGAGCTTCACCGCCGGCACCACGACGCCGCAGCGGCTCTCGAAGCTCTACGCGGTCGACCGCGGCCGCTACGAGGTCCGCGTCCGCCGCACCAACAACACGGTCGGCACCTCGGCCGCCTCCGACCGCACGGTCTGGTCGGGGCTGAAGGGCTTCGTTCCCTCCGACCAGGTCTTCGACGACGAGACGGTGCTGGCGATCCGCTTCAAGGGCACGGCGGCGACGGCGCAGAGCCGGACGCTGTTCGCCACCGCGACTGGCATCCATGAATACTGGGACGCGGGCGCCGAGGAATGGGTCGAGGGCCCGACCGCGGCGATCGAGGCGGCGGCGCGCCACATCGCCCAGGACGACCGGCAGGCCGGCCTCGCCGACCACCGCGTGGATCTGGCCACGCTGCAGGCGCTGGCCGAGACCTGGGCGGCGCGCGGCGACACGTTCAACCATCTCTTCACCGGCGATGCGACGCCCTGGGAGGAGCTCACCGCCGTGCTCCGGGCCGGCCGGGCCCAGCCGATCCGCATCGGCGCGGACCTCACCTTCTGGCGCGACGAGCCGCAGCCGATTCCGGTCGCCGCCTTCGCGCCCCACGACATCGTCCGCGGCTCGCTGCAGATCCGCCGCCTGCACGTGACCAGCGAGGACGCCAACGCCGCGCGGGTGCTGTTCACCGACGCCGCCGGCGTCGAGCGCGACGTCATCGCCGCCCTGGACGGCATCGCGCCCGACCGGGTCGCCGACGTCCGCTTCACCGGCATCGACAACTTCCCCCAGGCCTGGCGGGAGGGCGTGACCGAAGCGGCGGCGCACCGCTTCCGGCGGCTGTTCGTCACCTTCTCCGCCCTGAAACGCGGGCGCTTCCTGCGCCGCGGCCAGAAGATCGCACTGGCGCACTACCGGCCCGCCTGGGGGCAGAGCGCCATGGCGACCGGCCTCTCGCCGGATGGGCGGACGCTGACGCTCGACGAGCCGTTCGCCCTCGACGCGGAAGGCGGCGACCATGTCATCGGCCTGGTGGCGCCGGATGGCGAGCTCTGGGGCCCTGTGAAGGCGACGGTCGGCGCGCACGAGCGCACGCTGGTGATCGACGCCGCCGACCTGGCCGCCTATCTCGCCGAGCCGGCCCAGGGCCGCGACTATCACGCCAATCCGAAGGACTGGATCGCGCTCAAGCGCGACGGCCGGAAGCCGACCCGGGCCATGTTCGGCAAGGCGGACCAGGTCTGGCGGGAGCTGCTGATCCTGGACACCGAGCCCCGGCCGGACGGCACGGTCGCCATCGCCGCGGTCGTCGACGATGCCCGCGTCCACACGGCCGAGACCGACACCGCCCAGCCCGAGGAGGTCGCCGCCGCCGGCCTCGGTGCGAACTCGTCGTCGCCGGTCTGGCTGGACGTGAAGATCGCGCTCCGCGATCTCGGCGACGCCCGGGAGATGACGCTGGTCGGCCCGTCGGCGCCGGGCGCGGTGCTCTACCGCGCGCGCTTCCGGGCGGACGGCGGCGACTATGCGGAGCTCACGCCCTCGGCCGCGCCGGAGCTGAAGGGCATCGTGCCCGACGTCGACGACACGCTGGTGGTCGAGTACTGGGCCGAAGGGCCGGGCGGCGAAGGCACACGGATCGTGCGCAACATCTCCGACCAGGTCACCCCGCCGGATGCGGTCGATGCCGCGAGCTTCGCCCTCACCGAGCTGTCGAACGGCGATCTCGACTGGACCTGGGACACGGTGGCCGGCGCGGCCTCCTACGACGTCGAGTTCCTGGGCGGCGCCGCGGCCGACAGCCTGAGCCTGAAGCGCACCGAGATTGCCGCCGCCGGCGCCGCATCCTGGACGGCCGACGAACAGGCCGCGGACGGTGGGCCGTTTCGCACAGCGCGCATCCGGGTGCGCAGCGTCGGCTCCGGCGGCGTCGCCAACCCGGCCGCCGACACATACGCCAACCCGGCGCCCTCGGCGCCCACCGGCTTGTCGGCAGCCGCGATCGACAAGAACACCGGGTCCGTCTCCTGCGACCCGGTGGGCGACGCCGACGTCCAGGGCTATGTCGTCGCCTTTGCCACCTCGCCCTTCGGCCCCGGCGGCGGCTCAAAGAAGACCGGGGCTGGTCCCTCGATCACGCTCACCGGCCTCTACGGCGGCAATACCTACTACGTCCGCATGGCCGCCCATGACGGCACACTCACCGGGCTCAACTGGACCGGTCAGACGAGCTTCTTGACGCCTGCCCTCAACCCGGGCGAAGGCCCCTGATCGGAGGAAACCATGGCCACCGACTACAGCCAGTTCATCCCGCTGCTCGCCCAGGCGATGCTCGATCTGCAGAAGCTGAACGACATCGTCCACGGCGACGCCTCGGCCACCGTCGAGACCGACGCCGGCACGGTCGACAGCCTGGCCAAGGCGATCGCCGCCATCACCGCCCTGGCCGGACCGGTGCACGACGACTTCACCGGCGACGGGGTGGAGACCGACTGGACGCTGTCGACGACGCCCAAATCGGCCGATGCGCTCATGGTCTTCGTCAACGGCGTGCCGACGCGGGCGTTCACACTGGACGGGGCGACGCTGACCATCGACCCGGCGGTGACCGACACCCACAAGATCGAGACCATCGACTTCAGCTCGACCGCCGCGATCGACGCCGCTGACCTGAAGGCCGTGGCGGACACGATCGCCGACATCTCCGCCGTGGCCGCGGATCTGGCCGGCGACGACACCATCGGCCAGGCGCTGACCAAGGCCGCCGAGGCCGCGGCCAGCGCCAGCGCCGCGGCAACCTCGGAGACCAACGCGGCGACTTCCGAGACGAACGCGGCAGCCAGCGCCAGCGCCGCGGCGACCTCCGAGACCAATGCGGAGGTCTCGGCGATCACCGCGTTGACCGCGAAGATCGATGCACAGGCCGCCCAGACGGCGGCGGAAGCCGCCCAGGCTGCCGCTGAGGCAGCCGTGGGCTGGGACACCTCCGTCACTCTCGAGGCGTACGCCGCCGCCGGAGACGGCGTGACCGACGACAGCGCGGCGTGGAACAGCGCGGTCGCGGACGCCCATACCAACGGGAAGACCCTGATCCTCGACGGGCGCTCGTACTACATTCCGAACGCGACGACGCAGGATCTCACGACCGAAGTGACGGTCGTCGGCATCGGGAACTCGAAGCTCCTCGGTGGCAGCGGCGGCCCGGTCCTGTTCAGGCCCCTCTCGGCGGGATTGCGCTTCTGGAACATCTACACCGAGAACATGGCGCTCATCGACAATTTCAATGAGCTGACCGGGAACATCGATCTCATCGACATCCGGGGCTGGCGCTACAGCAACGGCGCGCAGTTCTCGGCGAGGCTCAGGGAGGACTACAGCTCCGGGTACTATCTCACGACGCTCCGCCTCCTCGACATCAGCGGCACCGGCGGCCTCGGCGGTCTGTCCTTCTCGCTCGCGGTCAAGTACGCGGACGTGGACGACTACGATGTCCGGGACATCTCCGTCCCCAACAGCGACGACCACTTCGACGGCGACGACATGATCAACTCGGGCTACGGGGACGGTCTGTTGATCGGCGACGACGACCCAGACGCGCAGGATCTGTGTGTCCGCTGGTCCATCGGTCGGGTCGCAGTGGCCGGCATTAATGACGCCCGGGTGCAGAAGAACAGTGGGCAGGTCGCGTCCTGTGACGGCGTCCGGCTGCTCGGCCAGAACATGCTCATCGGCCAGCTCCTGATCGAGGGCGTCACCAGCTACTATCGGTCCGACACGACCGCCGTATACTTCAAGGGGCAGAACTCCAGCGTCGGCCAGATTCTCACGATCAACGCCGGGCATCACGAGGCAAGCGTCGTGTTCAAGGGCGCACGCCGCGTCGCCGGATCACAGGCCAAGGGCTTCAACATCGACGTCGACAAGATCAAGCTCTTCGCCGACGACGGTGAGGACCGGGCCGCGGTGTACTTCGGGACCGACGACATCCGTGTCGGCTACCTGTCGGTCGAGGGCTACGGCGGTGACATCGAGGACCCGGACGACCCCGGCGTCCGTTTGCAGGGCTCCGGCGCGCTGGTGTACTGCGAGGCGTCGGAGTCCGAGCGGCTCCAGATCGACGGCTACTCGTTCTACAACTGCTCGGTCGGCGGCACTGCGGCTGCGGTCCGCCTGTTCACGTTGCAGGGCTACAAGGAGATCAGGATCGGGGTCGGCTACATCGACGGGGTCTCGAACGACAACCTGTTCTCGACGCAGACACCGTCCGACGATCCGACGCCGTATCCGATCCTGCACGTCTTCCACTGGGTGGAGACGACCGTGGCCGCGCGCCTGATCTCCATCGGGCCGGTCAACGCGCGGAACTTCTCGGGCAACGGTTCGGACGTCCGCCTGATCACGATGGGCGGGTCGGTCGACCTGGACCGCCTCGTCGTCCATTCGCCGATCTGCGACGCCACGGTGAACGACGGGATCACGCTCAGCTCGGGCGCGGACCCCGTCAGCGCGATTGACCACTTCGAGCTGATCGGGGGCGACCTGTCCGCTTGCCCGGACAACCAGCTCGTCGAGGGCATCACGCCCGGGACCAGGCGCATCTTTGGCTGCAAGGGCGTCTACGTCGATCCGACTGTGGTGGCGGACATCGCCGGCGGCTCGCAGACGATCAACCACTCCGGGGTCGAGCGCCTCGAGTACCTGAACGGCGATGTCGGCGGCTGGAGTGACACGGACCACGACTTCACCGCCGCCGAGGCCGGCGTGTACCTGATCGACATCTACACGTCGGTCCGTCCCGACACGGCGGAGGACGTGCTCTGGACGCTCGAGGCGGTCAAGTCGAACGGGGCCGAACCGACCCCGACCGAGAACGTGATCGCCAGGATGAAGACACTCGTCGCCCAGCGCGCCTCGACGGCGGACCACGAGAGCCTGCACGTCTCCCGGGTCTTCGAACTGGCCGTGGGCGAGAAGCTCTTCGGCCAGCTCAGCCATGACAGCGGCACGAACAAGGTGCTGCCCGGCGGCACGGCAGCCGAGAACTTCATCCAGATCACGAAGCTCTCGTAGGAGGCCGGATCATGCAGACCTGTTACCTCCGTTTCGGCGCCGGCGCCGACCTGCGGACAGCCTTCGACGCCGCCACGGCGCTGAACGCTCCGCGCACGCCCTGCACGCCCCAGACCCTCGACCACTGGGCCTGCGTCGCCCGGCCGACAGAGTGGCGGCGGTGGGGGAACAGCGATGGGTGAGAACACCGCGATCGCGGAGCCATGTGATCTCCCGTCGTGGCCGACGGGGGCCCGCATGAAGCTACCGGCGCGAGCCAGGGCGTGGGGGCGCCCCAAGGCTGCAAGTGGCCAGTTGCAGCTGACCCGTCACCCCGCTGGGGGCAGGCGCATTCTGTCGCTCAGCGATGATCAAGTCCATCCACGTCGCCGGAAAGGCCGGCGGGGGCCGCGGTGTTGACGCACCGCGAACCGGGCGAGCTGACACGCCCACGACCGCAACCGGCCGCTCTGCGGCCGTCCCGCCACCCCTGCAGGGGCGGGGCGATAGTGAAACCCGAGGATCATGGAGTCGAATCCAAACGCTCTCTCGCCCGTCGACCCGGTGCGGCCCGTCGCGCCCTATGTCGGCGGCAAGCGCAACCTGGCCAAGCGCCTGGTCGCGCGCATCAACGAGACGCCGCACGACGGCTACGCCGAGGTCTTCGTCGGCATGGGCGGCGTCTTCCTTCGCCGCACGGCCCGGCCGAAGGTCGAGGTGATCAACGACCGGAGCCGCGACGTCGCCAACTTCTTCCGCATCCTCCAGCGCCACTACACGGCCTTCATGGAGATGATGCGCTTCCAGGTCACAACCCGGGCTGAGTTCGAGCGGCTGTCGGCCACCGATCCGGCGACGCTGACCGACCTGGAGCGCGCCGCGCGCTTCCTCTATCTCCAGCGCACGGCCTTCGGCGGCAAGGTCGCGGGCCGGAACTTCGGCGTGAGCTCCGGCCATGGCGGCCGCTTCAACGTCACCACGCTGGCGCCGATGCTGGAGGACGTGCACAGCCGCCTCGCCGGCGTGGTGGTCGAATGCCTGCCATGGCGGGCCTTCATCGAGCGCTACGACCGGCCGGGCATGCTGTTCTACCTCGACCCGCCCTACTGGGGCAGCGAGGGCGACTACGGCACGGATCTGTTCGGCCGCGAGCAGTTCGCGGAGATGGCCGAGGCACTCGGCCGACTGAAGGGTTGCTTCCTGATGTCCATCAACGACACGCCGGAGATCCGGGAGCTCTTCGCCGGCTTCGCCATCGAGGAGGTCACGACGACGTACACGCTCACCAAGGGCCGTTCCCGACCGGCAGCGGAGCTGATCATCTCCGGCGGTGCTCCACCCTGATTCGGGAGAGGTCTATCAACGGTCTCTGAGGCGGCTATTATCGCCCGCTGAGAGGCGGCTAAATGTGCTCCAGATTCAAGCGGCGAGGACTCCGGAAACATGTGGCGCGCTACAAGGATCCAACCCCTCCCCGTCCCTCCCCCTGGCAGGGGGAGGGTGGCCCGCGTCAGCGGGTCGGGTGGGGGGTCGATCCTCCGAAAGGCTCAGTGCTGCGCGATGCGGCGGCGGATGCGGCGCAACACCCAGCCGAGGACGGGCAGGCGTTCGTAGAATTGCCCGGCGGCGTCCCAGTAGTCGAGATGTTCGCGGACGCGCCCCTCGGCGTCGAAGCGGATCACGCTGACGCCGTGGACGATCCAGGGCTCGCGCCCCAGCGCCCTGACGGAGCCCGACATGGTCCAGCGCACCATGCCGGTGTCGGCGGCGGTCATGCCCTTCTCGTCGACGCTCAGCGCATAGTCGCGCATGCCGTCGAACATGGCGGCGAAAACCCGGCGCAGGTCGTCCAGGCCGCGGAAATCGCTGAAGGGATCGGCGAAATGCACGTCCTCGGCGTAGATCTCGCCGAGCCGGCCGACATCCGCCGCGGTCATGCGCTCGAAGAAGGCGGCGAAGCGATCAAGCCTGGCGGCGTCCGCGGGTGGCCCGGCGGATGAGGGGGAGAGCGAGTCCATAGGGCAGGCACCTCAGCGCTTTCATGATCAGGACGAAGGGGAGCGGGAACGCGACCTCGAACCGGCCGTCCAGCACGCCGTCGGCGAGGGCGCGCGCCGCCTTGTCGACGGGCATCAGGAAGGGCATGGGAAAGTCGTTCTTCGCCGACAGCGGCGTCTCGACGAAGCCCGGCACGATGATGCCGAAATGCACGCCCTTCGGCTTCAGCTCCGTGTGCAGCGCCTCGGCCATGTTGATCAGCCCGGCCTTGCTCATCCCGTATGCGGAGGCCATGGGCAGGCCGATATAGCCCGACAGCGAAGCGGTGGGATAGATCCTGCCCGCGCCGCGCGCGGTCATCCGCGCCAGCAGCGGGCGCAGCGGCCGCGCGACGCCCATCACGTTGACCTCGAAGGTCTGCGCCAGCGCCTCCGGGTCGAAATCATCGACCGTCATGGGCCGGTAGATGCCGGCGTTGAGGATGGCGATGCCGATGGGGCCGAGGTCCCGCTCGACCGCCTCGATCACCGCCGTCATCCGCGCCTCGTCGGTGACGTCACCGGGCCAGGCCGTGATGTCGCCCAGCAGGCCATCGGCCTCCGCGGCCAGTTCCTGCAGCCTGTCCTCGCTGCGCGCGGTGGCGGCGACGCGGTAGCCGCGGCGGGCGAATTCCAGCGCCGCCTGCCGCCCCAGCCCCGAACTGGCGCCCGTAATCCAGACGATGGCGCTCATTCGCGGGCCATCCGGGGGCCGTTGACGCACTGCACGCAGCGATAGTCGATGACGCTGCCATTCTCCCTGAAACGCAGTTTCACCCAGCGGCCGTCCCCGTCGTACCAGACGTCGATGTCGCGCAGATCGCCGTCGAAGCGGTAGCGGGTGGCCTCGACCGGTCCGGCGTTGGTGGCGACCCGCTCCTGGCCGACGCGGCTGACGCGCACCTCGGCGACGTCGCCGGTCAGCGTGTTGATCAGCCGCGAGCCGGTCACCGCGCCGGGATGCCAGTGATTGCTGGGAAAGACGCCCTGATCGGTGGTCTCGGCGCCGTCCGGGCCGCTGACCACCAGCCGACCGTTCCGGCGGTCGACCCGCACCGTGCGGCGGTCGCCGTCGTCATTGGTGCTGGCCGTAAGGTCGAGCAGCGCACCGTCGCGCCAGGACGCGTCCGAGCGGTAGTCGAAGCGGAACACGGTGAAGCCGATCATCTTGACCGCCGCGTTGAACTGCGCCCTGACCCCCAGGTTCCCGCCGTCGCGCGTGAAGCGGACGACATGCTGGCCGATCCGGTCCTCGCCGCGATAGACGTCGAAGACGATGCGCTCGCCATAGGCCTTCAGCGGGTCGAAATCGGCCGGCGCCGCAGCCGCCGCGGGCCCCGCCGGCGCAAGCGCGAGCACCAGGGCGGCGGCCAAGCTCTTCATTCCGGACGGCACGATGGATACTCCTGCGGCGCGCGGGGATCTGATCCCGCATATGCGAAGCCTACGCGCCGGCGCAAGGCGTGGATCACGGGCCCTGTCGGCCTTGCCGCCGCGGGCGGCGCGTGGTCTGCTGGCCGGAGAGCTTTCCCCGCCCGCCGGACCGCCGAATGAAGCCGCTCCTCTACGTCCTGCTCGCCATCGTTCTGCTGCTGGCCCTTGCCTTCCTGCTGGGCGCGCGGGAGCGGGTGCGCACCGCCATCGGCTTCCGGCCTGCGGACCTGGGCGCCGATCCGGCGGCGGCGCTCGCGGCGTCCGAGGCGCGCTTCCGCGACATCCGTGCGGGCCAGGCCAGGGAGATCGTCTGGCGCGACCCGGCGGCGCCGGCGCGCACCGAATGGGCGGTGGTCTACGTCCATGGCTTCTCGGCCAGCAAGGCGGAGATCCGTCCCGTCCCCGACCGCATCGCCGCGGCGCTGGGGGCGAACCTGTTCTATACCCGGCTGGCCGGCCATGGCCGCACCGGCGCGGCCATGGCGGAGGCGGAGGCCGGCGACTGGCTGGATGACGTCGCCGAGGCCCTGGAGGTCGGCCGGCGCATCGGCGAGAAGGTCATCGTCATCGCCACCTCCACCGGCGCCACCGCGGTGACCCATCATGCCGTGACGGGCGATCACATGGCTGGCGTCCGGGCGCTGATCTTCGTCTCGCCCAATTTCGGCGTCCGCTCGAAGGCCGCCGCCGCGCTCACCCTGCCGTGGGCGCGCCGGCTCCTGCCGCTCGCCTTCGGGCGGGAGCGCGACACGGGCGCCGAGAATGACGAGGTGGAGCGGCACTGGCAGACGCGCTACCCGACCGTGGCGCTGCTGCCCATGGCGGCGCTGGTGAAGCACGTCGCCGCGGAGGACCACGGCCGGGCCGGGACGCCGCTGCTCGTGTTCCACTCCCCCGACGACAAGGTGGTCGATCCGGCGGCGACGCGGCGGGTCTTCGACCGCTGGGGCGGGCCGAAGCGCTGGATCGACGTGCCCGGCGCCGCCGGTCCCAGCCATCATGTCATCGCCGGCGATATCATGAGCCCCGCGACAACGGAAGAGGTCGTCGACGCCGCACTGGACTGGCTGGACGCCACAGCGGGTGCGCGCTGAGCGCGGCCGGGCTTGACCGCGGCGGGAAAAGGCTGAAAAGAAGCGCTCCACCGAACCTATCGTGAGCACGGAGGCCGCCATGGCGGGCCATTCACAGTTCAAGAACATCATGTACCGCAAGGGCGCGCAGGACGCGAAGCGCGCCAGGGTGTTCACCAAGCTGGCGCGGGAGATCACCGTGTCGGTGAAGGAATCCGGCGACGACCCGACCGCCAATCCGCGCCTGCGCGCGGCCATCGCCGCCGCCCGCAAGGAAAACATGCCCAACGACAACATCGACCGCGCCATCAAGCGCGCGACGGGCGACGGCGCCGCCGATACCTTCGAGAACATCCGCTATGAGGGCTACGGACCGGGCGGCGTGGCGCTGATCGTCGAGGCGCTGACCGACAACCGCAACCGCACCGCCTCCGAGGTCCGCTCCGCCTTCTCCAAGCACGGCGGCAGCCTGGGCGAGACCAACTCGGTCTCCTTCATGTTCGACCATGTGGGCGTGATCGAGTACCCGGCCGCCGCCGCCCGGATGGAGGCCCTGTTCGAAACGGCGGTCGAGGCCGGCGCCGACGACGTGGTCGCCGGCGAGGATGGCTTCGAGGTGATCACCGCCGTGGAAGCCTTCAACGACGTCCGCGAGGCGCTGGAGGCGGAATTCGGCGAGGCCGGGCGGGCCGGCCTGGAATGGCGGCCGCAGAACACCGTCGAGGTCGACGAGGAGAAGGCCGGCACCCTGCTGAAGCTGGTCGACGCCCTGGACGACAATGACGACGTCCAGAAGGTGCACGCCAATTTCGAGGTTTCCGACGAGGTCATGGCCCGGCTGGAAGGATGATATGACCCGGCTGCGGCTGATCGGCCTGGATCCCGGCCTGCGTCACACCGGCTGGGGCGTGGTCGATGTGGAGGGCAACCGGCTGATCTGGGTCGCCGACGGCTCGGTCGCCTCCGACCCGAAGGGCAGCCTCGCCGAGCGGCTGGTGCAGCTCCACGACGGCCTGCAGGCGGTGATCGCCGAATGGCGGCCCGACGCGGCGGCGGTCGAGGAGACCTTCGTCAACAAGAACCCGACCTCGACTCTGAAGCTGGGTCAGGCGCGCGGCGTCTCGCTGCTGGTCGCCTCCCTGAACGGCCTGCCGGTGACCGAATACGCCCCCAATGCGGTCAAGAAGGCCGTGGTCGGCACCGGCCATGCGCACAAGGACCAGATCCACCTGATGGTGAAGACGCTGCTGCCCGGCGCGCGGCTGACCAACGAACACGCCACCGACGCGCTGGCCTGCGCCATCTGCCACGCCCATCACGGTACGGGACCGACGCCATCTGCGCTGCCGCGCTGAATCTGCTACAACGGCCCGATACCGAATCATCCCCGGACCGCCGCCCGCCATGATCGCCAGCCTCAAGGGAATTCTCGACCGGATCGGCGCCGATCACGCGGTGATCGACGTCGGCGGCGTGGGCTATCTGGTGTTCTGCTCGGCCCGCACCCTGGCGGCGCTGGGGACGGAGGGCGATGCGGTCGCCATCCAGGTCGAGACCCATGTCCGCGAGGATCACATTCACCTCTACGGCTTCGCCGACCGCGCCGAGAAGGAGCTGTTCGGCCTGCTGCAGACCGTCCAGGGCGTGGGCGCGAAGGTGACGCTGCAGATCCTCTCGGCGCTGGCCGCCGACGACATCCGCATGGCCATCGCGTCCGGTGACGTCGCCACGATCACCCGCGCGCCGGGCGTCGGCAAGCGCCTGGCGCAGCGCATCGCCAGCGAACTGAAGGACAAGGTCGGCGCCCTGCCCGCCCGGCCGGCGCAGGCCGGTGCGGCTCCGGGCGCGGCCCCGGTCGGCGGCGCGGCGGGCGACGCGGCCTCGGCGCTGGTCAATCTGGGCTACCGCCGGGCCGAGGCCGAGGCGGCGGTGCTGCGCGGCGCGGCCATCGCCGGCGAGGACGCCACCGTCGAGGCCCTGATCACCGCCGGGCTGAAGGAGCTGGCGCGGTGAGCGGCGCCGAGGGCGAGCGGCTGGTGACGGGCGAGCAGCGCCCGGAGGACGGCGGCGAGATCGGCCTCAGGCCGCTGGAACTCACCGATTTCATCGGCCAGCAGAAGGTGCGCGAGAACCTGCGCGTCTTCATCGACGCCGCCCGCGCCCGGGGCGAAGCCATGGACCACACCCTGTTCTTCGGTCCGCCCGGCCTCGGCAAGACGACGCTGGCGCAGATCGTCGCCCGCGAACTCGGCGTGAACTTCCGCGCCACCTCCGGTCCGGTGATCGCCCGCGCCGGCGACCTCGCGGCCATCCTGACCAACCTGGAGGCGCGCGACGTCCTGTTCATCGACGAGGTGCACCGCCTTAATCCTGCCGTAGAAGAGATTCTATATCCCGCCATGGAGGATTTTCAGCTCGATCTGGTGATCGGCGAGGGGCCGGCCGCGCGCTCGGTGAAGATCGATCTGCCGCCGTTCACGCTGGTGGCGGCGACGACGCGCTCGGGCCTGCTGACCACGCCGCTGCGCGACCGCTTCGGCATTCCCTGCCGGCTGGAGTTCTACGCGCCTGCCGAGCTGGAGCAGATCGTCCGCCGCGGCGCCCGGGTGCTGGGGCTGAAGCTCACCGCCGACGGCGCCGCCGAGATCGCCCGACGGGCCCGCGGCACGCCGCGCGTCGCCGGACGGCTGCTCCGGCGGGTGCGGGACTTCGCCGCTGTCGCCGGCGCGGACGAAGTGGACGCGCCGAAGGCTGACGCGGCGCTGAAGCGCCTTGAGGTCGACGAGGCTGGCCTCGACGCCATGGACCGGCGCTATCTGCGCTGCATGGCGGAGAACTATGGCGGCGGGCCGGTCGGCGTCGACAACCTCGCCGCCGCCCTGTCGGAGCCGCGCGACGCCATCGAGGACATCATCGAGCCCTATCTGATCCAGCAGGCGCTGGTGGTGCGCACCCCGCGCGGGCGGATGATGACCGCCGCCGCCTGGACGCATCTGGGACTCGCGGCGCCGCAATCGGCCATGCCGGGGCAGATGGACATGCTGGACGGCGGCGATGGCTGAGCCGGCAGCGGCAGCGCTGGGCCGGGTCGAGGCCGACGCCCACCTGTTTCCCGTCCGCGTCTACTGGGAGGACACGGACGCCGGCGGCATCGTCTACTACGCCAACTATCTGAAATTCGCCGAGCGCGCGCGCTCCGACATGCTGCGCCTGATCGGCGTCGACCAGGCCGCGATCTGGCGCGACGGCGCGATGTTCGCCGTCCGCGACGTGAAGGTCGAATATCTGCGTCCGGCGCGGCTGGACGATGACCTTTTGGTGACCACGCGCCTCGATGCGCTGAAGGGCGCGACGATCGCGCTGCGGCAGGATATCTCCCGGCTTGGGGCCCCCCTTGTCCGGGCCCATGTACGTGCGGCATTTATCGGTCTCGACGGAAGGCCCCGGCGCATTCCGCCCGCGATTTGCGCCGCGATGGAACGCCTGACAGGAAACGGCAGGGAAGAATCAACATGAACGAAGACGTCATCGCCCGGCAATTCGCGGGGGCCGCCGAGGTGGATCTGTCGATGTGGTCGCTGTTCCTGCGCGCCGACATCGTCGTGCAGATCGTGATGCTGGCGCTGCTGGTCGCCTCGATCTGGTGCTGGGCCATCATCTTCGAGAAGTGGGTCCGCTACCGCCGGGTGCAGAAGCAGGCCGACGAGTTCGAGCGCCTGTTCTGGTCGGGGGGCAGCCTGGAAAAGCTCTACGACGAGATCGGCGCCAATGCCTCCCACCCGATGGCGGTGCTGTTCGCCGGGGCGATGCGGGAGTGGCGGCGCACCGCCGAACGCGGCCTGGCCCGGACCGACAAGCTCCGCGCTGGCCTGCAGGACCGCATCAGCCAGGTCATGCGCATCTCCATCGACCGGGAGGTCGACCGCCTGGAGCGCTATCTGGGCGTGCTGGCGACCGTCGGCTCGACCGCTCCGTTCCTCGGCCTGTTCGGCACCGTCTGGGGCATCATGGACAGTTTCCAGTCCATCGCGGCGACCAACAACACCTCTCTGGCGGTGGTCGCGCCGGGCATCGCCGAGGCCCTGTTCGCCACGGCGCTGGGTCTCGTCGCCGCCATCCCCGCGACCGTCGCCTACAACAAGTTCGCCAATGACATCGCCCGCTACGCCACCCGGCTGGAGGGCTTCGCAGGCGAGTTCTCGGCGATCATGTCGCGCCAGCTCGACGAAGGGGAGAGCCGCTGATGGCGATCCAGGTCCATGGCGGCCGGTTCCGGCGCAAGCGCTTCACGCCCATGTCGGAGATCAACGTCACGCCCTTCGTCGACGTCATGCTGGTGCTGCTGGTGGTCTTCATGATCGCCGCGCCGCTGCTGTCGGTCGGCGTGCCGGTGGAACTGCCCCGGGCGGTCGCGCCCAACCTGCAGGGTCTGGACGAGCCGCTGGCGGTGACCATAGACGAGGAAGGGAAGATCTATCTGCAGGAGAAGGAAATCGAACTGGGCGATCTGGTGCCGGCGCTGATCGCCATCACCAACGGCAACCAGGAGCGGCGCATCTTCGTGCGCGGCGACCGCACGATCGCCTATGGCCGGGTGATCGAGGCCATGGGCGCCATCAACGCCGCCGGATTCACGCGGGTCGCGCTGGTCGCGCAGGCGCCGGCGCGGGTCGGGGAATGATGCGGGAGGCGTGATGGTCCGGGGCGCCGCATTCTCGTTCGGCCTGCACGTCCTCGTGGTCGTGATGCTGGTGCTCGACTATGCCTTTCTGGACTCGCCGGCCGAGGTGCTGAGCGACCCCATCATCCCCGTCGAACTGACCACCATCGGCCCGGAAACCAATCAGGCCACCGCGGGCGAGAAGACCGACGCCCCGCCGCCGCCGCAGGCCACCGCGCCGGACAGCCCGCCGCCGCCTCCGCCCCCGCCGCCTGCCGCGGCGCCGGAGCCGCCGCCCCTGCCCGACACCAACGCCCTGGTGCGCGAGGCGCCGGAGCCGCCCGCCCCTGAGCCGGAGCCGGAGCCGGAACCCGATGTCGCCGTGGCGCCGCCCGCGCCGCGCCCGGCGGTCGAGGAGCGCGCCGACAAGGCGGTCGCGCCCAAGGAGAAGGTGGTCGAGGAGGCCGAGAAGCTGGCGGCGCGCGAGCCTCTGCCGGAGCCGAAGGCGCCCGAGCCCGGGCCGGAGCCGGAGAAGAAGGCGGAACCGAAGCCCGACCCGAAGCCGGAGCCCGAGAAGAAGACCGCTGCGACGCCGCCGGAACCGGCGCCAAAGCCCGCACCCGAGAAGACCGAGAAGAAGGGCCTCGATCTCGACCGGCTGGCCGCCAAGATCGACCGCATGGCCGATGAACGCCAGCCGCCGCGGCCGCGCGAGCAGGACCGGCGGCAGCTGGCCGACATCCGCATCGGCGAGGGCGGCGTGTCACAGAATCGGCTCAATCAGAAACTATCGGTTTCGGAAGTGGACCTCCTGCGACACCGGCTGCGGGAGAACTGGAGCCCGAACCACGGGGCGCCCGGCGTCGAGAGCATGCAGGTCGTGATAAGCATAGTCCTCAAACCCGACGGCACGCTGGCGGCGCCGCCCCGCGTCATCGACGGGTTCGACGCGGGTCAGTCGCGGGACGTGTTCGGCGCCTTCTCCGACAGCGCCGTCCGGGCCGTCTACAAGTCGCAGCCGCTGCCCCTGCCGCAGGAGAAGTTCCAGGACTGGCAGGAGATCGAGATCAACTTCAACCTCAGGGACATGTACGGCTGATGATCATTGCAGGAATTCGACGCCTTCCGGCCTTCGCGGCGCTGGCGCTTGTCGCCCTGGCGCTGCTGGCTGCGGCGCCGGCCCGCGCGCAGCTTCAGGTCGACGTCACCAGCGCCAATGTCGACCCGCTGCCGATCGCGGTCACCGACATCCACGGCGAGACCCGCACGACGCGCGAACTGGGCCAGGAGATCGCCTCCGTGATCCGGGGCAACCTGACCCGCTCGGGCCTGTTCCGGGTCATCGACCCGCGCGCCTATCTGGAGGAGCCGGCCGCCATCCAGGTCAGGCCCAACTTCGGCAACTGGCGCACCATCCAGGCCCAGGCCCTCGTTGCGGGCAATGTCAGCATCGAGAGCGACGGGCGGCTGCGGACGGAGTTCCGGCTGTGGGACGTCTTCGCAGGAGCCCAGCTCACCGGCCTCGTCTACTTCACCTCGCCGGAGAACGCCCGCCGCATCGGCCACATCATTTCCGACGCCATCTACAAGCGGCTCACCGGCGAGGAGGGCTATTTCGACACCCGCATCGTCTATGTCGCCGAATCGGGCCCGCCCGACCGCCGGGTCAAGCGGCTGGCAATCATGGACCAGGATTCGGCCAATCACCGCTTCCTCACCGACGGCTCCAACCTGGTGCTGACGCCGCGCTTCTCGCCGACGCAGCAGGTCGTGACCTACATGTCGTATTTCCAGAACCAGCCGCGCGTCTACCTGTTCAACATCGACACCGGCCAGCAGGAGATCCTGGGCGACTTCCCGGGCATGACCTATGCGCCGCGCTTCTCCCCGGACGGTGAACGGGTGCTGTTCTCCATGGCCGAAGGCGGCAATTCCGACGTCTTCATCATGGACCTGCGCACGCGGGTGACGCGGCGGCTGACGCGCAATCTGGCGATCGACACTTCGCCCAGCATGTCGCCGGACGGCCAGCAGGTGACCTTCAACTCCGACCGTTCCGGCGGCCAGCAGATCTACACCATGAACGCCGACGGCTCGAACGTGCAGCGCATCAGCTTTGGCGATGGCCGCTACGCGACGCCGGTCTGGTCGCCGCGCGGCGACCTGATCGCCTTCACCAAGCTGAAGGGCGGGCGTTTCTTCATCGGGGTGATGCGGCCCGACGGCACCGGCGAACGGATCCTGACCGAAAGCTTCCTGGACGAGGGGCCGACATGGTCGCCGAACGGCCGCGTCCTGATCTTCTTCCGGCAGGTGCCCGGCAGCAATGACGGCCGCGGCGGCAGCGTCAAGCTCTGGTCGGTCGACCTTACCGGGCGCAACCTCAGGGAGGTGCCGACGCCGCTGGACGCCTCGGACCCCGCCTGGTCGCCGCTGTCGGCGTTGTCGCCCTGATTTGGGGCCGAATGACACGTATTTGCCACACCGTAGGGCCGGTTCGGCCCAACTCCGCCGTTTTGCTTTGCGAACTTGGGTGTTAAATGTTGCAGCCACTGTCCGCGTCCGCGTGACTTAATCAAGCGCCGGACAGCATCTGCAACCTGACGTCACGTGGGCGTCAAGCATGAGGGAGCAACAATAAAGATGCGCCAGCGATTTCTGATCAAGATGGGCAGCCTCGCCGCTGCCCTGTTCCTCGTCGCCGCCTGCGGCGAGGAGGAGCCGGTGACCACCACCAGCGACACCGGCGGCGGACAGGCGCAGGCGGCGCCGGCGCCGGCGCCGCAGGCCGAGCCGAGCCAGCCGGCCGGCCCCCAGCCGGGCACGCAGGAACACTTCGTGCTGAACGTGGGCGACCGCGTGTTCTTCGACTTCGACCGCTACGACCTCGACGCCGAAGACATCGAAACCCTGCGCCGCCAGGCAGCCTATCTGCAGCAGTTCCCGTCGAAGAACGTGGTTATCGAGGGTCATGCCGACGAGCGCGGCACCCGCGAGTACAACCTCGGCCTCGGCGACCGCCGCGCCACCTCGGTGAAGGACTACCTGGTCAGCCTCGGCGTTGCGCCCGGCCGCATCACCACGATCTCCTACGGCAAGGAGCGTCCGGTGGCGCTGGGTCACAACGAGGAAGCCTGGGCCCAGAACCGCCGCGCGGTGACCGTCATCGCCAACTGACCAACGGGCAGGCGAGCTGAACGCATTCGCGGCGGGGGCCGGGAGGGACCCCGCCCGCGGATGCGGGTCCGCGGGGGGCGATCGAAGAAGGAGACGCGATGATATCCGCTGTTCGACCTTTTGCGCTCGCCGCCGCGGCGGCGATGCTGGCCCTGCCGGCGGTCCCGGCGTCGGCGCAGGACCTCGCGCCGCTGCAGGACCGGGTGCAGCGCCTGGAGCGCAGCATCAACGACCTCAAGGCCCATGTGCTGGGCGGCAGGCCCCTGCCGTCGGACAGCGCCGGGGCCGCGGCGACAGCGCCGCCATCCGGCGATGACAGGGCGGCTGCCGGGCTGAAGGTGCAGGCGCTGGAAACCGAGATCCGGGAACTCACCAACCGGCTCGAGGAGATCGACTTCACGGTGCGGCGGCTGAACGACCGCATGGACAAGCTGGTCGCCGACATCGATTTCCGACTGACCGCCATCGAACGCAATCTTGCCGCCGGCGGGGGCGCGCCGCCGGCCGCGGGCCAGGGTCCGGCCGGCGACGGTTCCAACAGCAGCGCCGGCGGCGTCGCGCCGGGTCCGCGCAATCTCGGGACGGTCTCGCCGGAGGCGCTGGAGCGCGTGCCGGCGCCGGCGGAGAACGGCGCCGCTGGCGGGTCGGAGAGCGCGGCGCTGGCCGCGCCGGCGCGGCCCGTCGAGACGCCGGCCGCCGCCGGGGGCACCCCGCAGGAGGCCTACAACGCTGCCTTCGACATGCTGCGCTCGAAGCGCTTCGGCGAGGCCGAGTCCGCCTTCAGCGGCTTCCTTGCCAGCTATCCGGAACACGAGCTGGCCGGCAACGCCCAGTACTGGCTGGGCGAGACCTATTATGTCCAGCAGGACTACGAGAGCGCCGCGGGGGCCTTTCTGGAGGGCTACAAGAAATACCGCGGCAGCTCGAAAGCGCCCGACAACCTGCTGAAGCTCGGCATGACGCTGACCAAGCTGGGCCAGAACAAGGACGCCTGCGCGGTCTTCGACGAGCTGCGGGACCGCTACCCCGACGCCGCGCAGACCCTGTTGCGGCGCGCCGACAGTGAGCGCCGCCGGGCGGGCTGCTGACGGCGGTCCGGCGGCGGCCTTCCGGGCCGCGCTCGCGGCCCTGCCGCCGGCGGGTCCGCACGTCGCCGTGGCGTTCTCCGGCGGCCCCGACAGCACCGCGCTGCTGCGCCTGACCCGGGACTGGGCCGCGGAAAGCGGACGGCGGGTCAGCGCCCTGGTCGTGGATCACGGATTGCGGTCCGAATCGGCGGCGGAGGCCGAGCTGGCGGCGCGCAGGGCGCGGGCGCTGGGCGTCGACGCGGCGGTGCTCGCCCGGCAGGGCGCCCGCCCCGGCTCCGGGCTGCAGGAAGCCGCGCGGGAGGCGCGTTACGCGCTGCTCCTCGACTGGTGCCGCGCGTACGGCGCTGGCGAATTGTTCATCGGCCACCACCGGGACGACCAGGCCGCGACGGTGCTGATGCGTCTCAGGCGCGGCAGCGGGCTGGACGGGCTGGCGGCGATGCGGCCCGAGAGCCGCCGCGGAGGCCTGCGCCTGATCCGGCCCCTGCTGGGCGTGGCGCGGGCCGATCTGCTGGCGCTGCTGCGCGACGCCGGCGACGACTGGATCGAGGATCCCGGCAATGACAGCCCCGAGTTCGAGCGCAACCGGCTGGACGGCTGGCTGGCGGAACTGGACGAGGACGGCCGTCTCCGCCGCCGGCTGGGCCGGCTGGCGCGGCGCGCGGCGCGGGCCGCCGACGCGCTGGAGACCGCCGCCGGCGACGCCTTCGCGGCGCTCTGCGCCGACCCGTCGGCGCGGCCGCTGGTGCTGGACCCCGCCGGCTGGCGGGCCCTGCCCGAGGAGATGGCGCTGCGCGTGCTCGACCGCGCGATCCGGGAAGTGGCGGGCGCGCGCGCGCCGCTCGGCCGGCTGGAGGACGCCATGGCGCGGCTGGAGACCCAGCGCCGGGTCACGGTGGGCGGCACGGTGCTGGCGCTGGACCGGACGGCGTTGAGCGTGGCGGCGGAGGCGCGGTCCACACGCGGCGATCAACTCTGATCCACGGAGGCGCGCGGCGAAAGATCGGCCCTTGCGCCTGCTTGCCCGAAACGCTTTAACGCTTATCTAGCAAAGGTGCGCCGAGACTGGCGGTCTCTCCGCCGGAGCGGCCGGCGCCCTGATGACATGATCGAAACGGGAAACACGTGGCACCCTTCGGAAGAAACCTTGCTCTCTGGATCATCATCGCGCTGCTCGCGCTGGCGCTGTTCAACCTGTTCCAGAGCCCCTCGAACAACACCACCGGGCAGCAGCTCACCTATTCGCAGTTCCTGACCAAGGTCGAGGAAGGCGGCGTCCGCGACGTCACCATCGAAGGCAACAACATCTCCGGCCATCTGCAGGGCGGCCAGCCCTTCCAGACCTATGCGCCCTCGGACCCGACGCTGATCGACACGCTGCGCGACCGCGGCGTGGACATCGACGCCAAGCCGCGGGAGGAGGGCAGCGCGCTGTTCTCCATCTTCGTGTCCTGGTTCCCGATGTTGCTGCTGATCGCGGTCTGGATCTTCTTCATGCGCCAGATGCAGGGCGGCGGCGGCAAGGCCATGGGCTTCGGCAAGTCCAAGGCCCGGCTGATGACCGAACGCCAGGGCCGCGTCACCTTCGAGGACGTCGCCGGCGTCGACGAGGCCAAGGAGGAGCTCGAGGAGATCGTCGAGTTCCTCAAGGACCCGCAGAAGTTCCAGCGGCTCGGCGGCCGCATCCCCAAGGGCTGCCTGCTGGTCGGACCGCCCGGCACCGGCAAGACGCTGATCGCGCGCGCCGTGGCCGGCGAGGCCAACGTGCCCTTCTTCACAATCTCGGGCTCCGACTTCGTCGAGATGTTCGTCGGCGTCGGCGCCAGCCGCGTGCGCGACATGTTCGAACAGGGCAAGAAGAACGCGCCCTGCATCATCTTCATCGACGAGATCGACGCCGTCGGCCGGCACCGCGGCGCGGGCCTCGGCGGCGGCAATGACGAGCGCGAGCAGACCCTGAACCAGCTGCTGGTCGAGATGGACGGCTTCGAGGCCAACGAGGGCGTGATCCTGATCGCCGCCACCAACCGCCCCGACGTGCTGGACCCGGCGCTGCTGCGCCCCGGCCGCTTCGACCGCCAGGTGGTGGTGCCGCTGCCCGACATCCTGGGCCGCGAGAAGATCCTGAAGGTGCACATGCGCAAGGTGCCGCTGGCGCCGAACGTGGACGCGCGCATCATCGCCCGCGGCACGCCCGGCTTCTCCGGCGCCGACCTGCAGAACCTGGTCAACGAGGCCGCGCTGCTGGCCGCGCGCAAGAACAAGCGTCTGGTCACCATGACCGAGTTCGAGGACGCCAAGGACAAGGTCATGATGGGCGCGGAGCGGCGCTCCATGGTCATGGACGAGGACGAGAAGAAGCTGACCGCCTATCACGAGGCGGGCCACGCCATCGTCGGCATCTTCATGCCGGGCTCGGACCCCATCCACAAGGCGACCATCATCCCGCGCGGCCGCGCGCTGGGCATGGTCATGCGCCTGCCGGAGAAGGACCAGCTCTCCATGCGCTACGACCAGCTCATCGCCCACCTGGCGGTGGCCATGGGCGGACGCGTGGCGGAGGAGATCATCTTCGGCAAGGACAAGATCACCACCGGCGCCGCCAGCGACATCCAGCAGGCGACCGGCCTGTCGCGGCGGATGATCACCGAATGGGGCTATTCCGACAAGGTCGGCATGGTGCGTTACTCCTCCAACGAGGAGGAGGTCTTCCTCGGCCACTCGGTGACCCAGCAGAAGAACATCTCCGAGCACACCGCCGAGCAGATCGACGAGGAAATCCGCCGCCTGATCGACGAGGCGCTGGAGACCGCGCGGGGCATTCTCACCGAGAACCTGGACCTGCTGCACCGCGTGGCCCAGGCGCTGCTGGAGTACGAGACCCTCTCGGGCGACGAGATCCAGGCGCTGAAGCGCGGCGAGAACATCGACCGTCCCGAGGACAGGACCGACAACAAGCCCAAGGCCGGCCCGGCCTCGGCCGTGCCCGAAACGGATGGCCATGAGGGCGAGCCCGACGACGGCGGCATGGAGCCGGAGCCGCAGCCCGGCAACTGACCGCTCCGCCACCGGCGCGAACGAATGAACCCCGCGGGCCGCAACCCGCGGGGTTTTTCTGTTCGGCGCCGGCGGGCCGGTCCACCCTCCCCCTTGGTCAGGGGGAGGGCAGGGTGGGGGATCGCACCGACGCTGACCCGCGCCCTCAGAGCAAACCTTGAGGAGATTGAATAGCCACTGGGGCTTTGGTGTCATGCCCGCCTTGTGCGGGCATCCGGCCAAGATCATCGACTTGCGGCGAAGCCGCTCC